>NZ_JBSHAP010000011.1:40222-89889 GCF_053611565.1 Kitasatospora sp. NPDC054795 | reverse complement strand
GCGCCGCCCTGCTCCGCGCCGCTCTGCTCCGCGCCGCCCTGCTCCGCGCCGGCCCGTCCGATCGCGGGCCGTTCGTCGAGGGTCTCCAGGAAGGCGAGCGCACGCTGCCGGGTCTCCTCCAGGAGTTCCGGCAACCGGCTCAGATCGGCGGCGAGTTCGGGGTGCATGACGATTCTCCGTTGATCGACTGGGCGGCGCGCCCGAGGCTAACGGCGGGGCGCGGACGGCGTCCCGGTCCAATCCGGAACGGGTGGCCTGAAACACGCGGGGAGGTGGGGGAATTCGCGCCGTTCGGCCACCTGCCGCGGCTGGCCGTCCAGCGGGTGGAGTTCCTGCAGTCGGTCAGGTCCCGGGGCGACATCGTCAGGATATTCCTCGGGAATCGTCCGGTGTTCGTCCTGAACTCACCGGAGGCCGTCCACGACGTTCTCCTGAAGCAGAGCAGGAAGTTCGGCAAAGGACTGCTGTTCGACGTCGCGCGGCCATTCATCGGGAACGGCATCATCACCTCCGAGCGGGACTGCGCCGGATGATGACGGTCATGCTCGTGTCGACCCTGTTCAGCACCGAACGCCCGGACGGCGCCGCGGCCGTGGCCGAGCCTCGCCGGCGATCTGCTCGACGTCCCGTACGGGACCAGGGCGATGTTCCAGCGCTGCTCCCGGGTGATCATGGACGGGACCGCCGACGCCGGTCGACTGATCCCCGCCTCGGCCGAGTTGAACGAGGCCATGGCGGACATCGTGGCCCGCAACCGGGCCACCCCCGGGGGACGGCGTGCTGGGCGCGGTGGTGCGTCAGCACGGCGCGGAGCTCACCGACGAGGAGCTCATCGGCTTCGGCACCACCCTCCTCGTCGGCGGACACGAGACCACAGCGACCCAACTCGCCCTGAGCGTGCCGGCGTTGCTCCGCCACCCGGACCAGCTCGCCGTCCTCCGTGACGACCCCGAGGCCATCGGTACGGCGGTGGAGGAACTGCTGCGCCATCTCGCCATCCCCGCACCGCTCCTGCGCGCCGCCGTGGCCGACGTCGAGGTCAACGGCCACCGGATCGCCGAGGGCGAGCACGTCCTGCTCTCCCCGCTGACCGCGAACCGCGACCCCGAACTCGTCCCGGAGCAGCCGGACGACCTCGACCTGCGCCGCCGTCCGGTCGCCCAGCTGTCCTTCGGCTTCGGCGCCCACCAGTGCCTCGGCCAGCAACTGGCCCGGCTGGAACTGAGGGTGGCCCTGCCGGCTCTGCTGCGGCGCTTCCCGACCCTGCGGCTCGCCGTCCCCGAGGCCGAGCTCCGCTTCCGTGAGGGGTCGACGGTCTACGGCGTCGAGGAGTTCCCGGTCACCTGGTGACGGGCCCGCGGGGCCGGCGCCCTTCAGCGGGGGAGCCCCGCGCGGGGGAGCTCCGCGCGGCGGACGGCGGGAGAGGCGAGGGCGAGGGCGGCGCCGAGGCAGGAGAGGGCCCCGCAGCCGACGAAGACCGGGGCGGTGCCCCAGGCCCCGACGGCGGCGCCGACCAGCGGATAGGCGAGCGGGGCGAGACCGACCATGGTGAGCATGGTGACGGAAGTGACCCGGCCCAGGTAGGCGGGGTCGGCGGAGGTCTGGATGAGGGTACTGTCCAGGCTCCCGAAGACGCCCGCGCTCAGACCGACCAGGGCGGCGAGGACGGCGGCGGCCCACAGCTGCGGCACGAGCGCCATGGCCGCCGCACCGACGCTGCCCGCCAGCAGGGTGCCCGCCATGGTCAGGCCGGCCCGGGGGAGCCGCCCGGCGACCGCGAGCAGCGCGGCACTGGCGGCGGCCCCGGCGCCGAAGCATCCGACGATCCAGCCGTAGCCGGACGGGCCCCAGCCGCGCTCGGCGTTGAGCAGCACCATGCCGACGTTGAGGGTGCCTGCGAGGCCGAGTTCGCAGACCGCCCCGGCCGCGACCAGCGGGCCGATCAGGGGATGGCGGCGGATGTAGCGCAGCCCGTCGAGGAGTTCGGCGCGCGCGGTGCCGGGCCGGGGCGGGGTGCCGCCCCCGGACGTGGTGTCACCCGGAGGGGCTTCGAGCGGACTGATCCGGACGGAGAGCAGGAGCGGCAGGGAGAGCGCGAAGAGCAGTCCGGCGACGGCGAAGGCGGCGGCCGGGCCGCCCAGGCCCATGGCCAGGCCGCCGAGCGGCGGTCCGGCGATCTGGCCGAGGCGCATCGACAGCGAGCGCAGGCCGGTGACCCGGGCCAGCTGGTCGGGGCCGGTGATCCGGGGCGGGAGGGCGCCGACGGCGGGGACGAACAGGGCGTCCACGGCGCCGAAGACGAGCGCCACCGCGACGAGCAGCCAGAGCGCGGGCGCGGTCAGGGCGATGCCGGCGGCCACCGCGAGGATGAGCAGACAGCGCACGGCGTCGCTGCCGAGGACCACCCGGCGGGGGTCGAGCCGATCGGCCAGGACGCCGCCGCCGAGCATGAGCAGGGCGCGCGGGGCGGCGCCCGCGGCCATGACCAGGCCGATCTCGGTGGGGCCGGCGGAGCGCTGGGCGGACCAGGCGAGGGCCGCGAAGTAGACGCTGTCGCCGATCAGGGAGGCGGTGTACGCGGCGAGCCAGCGCAGCACATTGCCGTCGCGGTGGGCGGGCGGCGCGGCGATCCGGTGGGAGAGGGGCGGTTCGGCGAGGACCATCGGGGACTCCGGAGGGCTGGGACACGGCGGCGCCGGCGTCAGGGGCGGAAGGGGAACCCGTACAGGTGGACGGACACGTGCTCGCGGCCCGCGGTGTCGCCGGCCGCCCCGGCGGCCTTGCCGCGTTCCCGCCAGCGCCGGGCGAGGGCCTGCAACTCCTGTTCCATCTCGGAGAGTTCGGCGGCGGTGAGGTCGAGCAGCCACTCGGAGGTGAAGGCCGCATCGGTCCACTCCTTGCCCCAGGCGGCGCTCTGGTCGAGGTAGGCGCGGTACTGGGCGACCCGGGAGTCGACCAGGCCCTTGGTCACCGCGTTGACGACGGCCGCGCCCTCGGGCGTGCCGGCGAGGTCGGACTCGCGGAAGCCCCAGCCCTCCTCGGAGGCGACCTCCCACCACCGCTCCCGGCCGTCGCTGCGCCGGGCGCTCGCCTCGGTGACGAAGCCCTGTTCGGCGAGCTTGCGCAGGTGATAGCTGACCAGGGACGGAGCCTGGTCGACCTGCTCCGCGAGCTGGGAGGCGGTCGCGCTGCCGGAGGCGTAGAGCAGACGGTAGAGCTGCATCCGCAGCGGGTTGGTGAACGCCTTCAGGCGGGACAGGTCGGTGATCCGGTCGGGCCGGGGCTTCTCGGGCATGCGTCGACGATAGATCTGAAGGAAAAATTGCGCAATAAAAATTTCAGATCTTCGCGTCCCTGCGAACTCCTCGAGCAGAGCACCCGGAACCGAACGTCAGACAGGCTCTGGCAGGCGCACGCCTACGCCAGGCGCGCCGCGGCCAGGGCCAGGGCGCGGTCGAGTGCGGCACCGGCGTCGCAGGGGACGTCGGGCTGGACGCCGACGCCCTCCCAGTTGGTGCCCGAGACCGGGTTGACCGCGCGGGCGAAGGGCACGCTGAGCTCCAGGTGCGGGTGCACCGTCCAGCCCTGGCGCGGGTGGGCGCCGCCACGGGTGACCTCCCCGACGACCTCGGCGCGGCCGAGCTGCTGCAGGTCGTAGGCGAGTTCCTCGCCGCCGGAGAAGGTGTCGGCGCTCGTCAGCACGTAGATCGGCTTGGTGCCGCCGAAGCGGGTGCCGGGGACGAAGGGGGGCGTCCAGGACTGCGCGCCCACCTCGTCCTTCCGCGAGAACATGGTGTTCAGGTGGGTGCGGCCGTCGAGCAGGTAGCCGCAGACGAAGGCGACCGTGTTCGGGTCGCCGCCGGTGTTGCGGCGCAGGTCCAGGATGAGGGCGCGGGCGGGGGCCACCAGGGAGAGCGCCGCGGTCAGCGGCGGTGCCGCCCAGTCCAGCGGGAACAGCTTGGGTCCGATCTCCAGGACCGCGACGCCGTGGTCGAGGAGTTCCACGCGGGGAACGCCGTTCAGGTAGGTGTCGAACTCCCTCCGCACCATGGCGAGTACCGCCGCACCCGGCTCCGGCGGCACCGGTGCGGCGTGGTACTTGAGGCCCAGGTGCAGGTCGCCGTTGACGGACCGCAGGTCGGTGGTGACCGCTTCGGACAACTCCTCGGCGGATTCGGTCCGGTAGGCGCCCTCGGCGCTCCGGCGCCTCAGCAGGTCCGCCAGTTGCCGGGCGACGTCGGGGAAGACGTAGTTCTCACAGACCAGGTCGGCTATCGACTCGGTGACGGTGACGGTGTCCAGGGCGGACGGCGATGTGGTGGAGGTCATGGAGAGGCAGTAGACCAGCGACTTGCCAAAGCGTCAACCATACTTAACGCTTGATCAGGTGAGTCACCGACCGGACGAGACCATCCAGCAGATCAGCGCGCCGCTGCAGCACGCCGCGCTCGCCCACCCCCTGCGCCAGCGCCTGCTCTTCGCCCTGAGCAGCCGTCCGTCGACGATCAGCCGGCTCGCCGCGCAGCTCGGGGCGAACAAGGGCAGCGTCTCGCACCACCTCAGGGTGCTGGGCGAGGCGGGGCTGGTCCAGGACGCGGGAACGCGACGGGTGCGCGGCGGCACCGAGAAGTACTACCGGCGGACCGCCGATCGCTTCTTCGTCGCCGAACCGCAGGTCGAGGGCACGGCCGCGCTGTTCGGCGCCGTCGCCCAGGAGCTGGACCGCTCGCCCGCCGACCACCTTCTGGCACTGCGCCACCTCCGACTCAGCCCGGCCAAGGCTGCGCGGCTCGTCGAGGCGCTGGCCGGACTGGTCGACGAGACGGAGGAGGACACGGAGGGCGAGCCGGTGTACGGCCTCCTGGTGACGCTCTACCAGCAGGCCGGGGCGTAGGAGCGGGCTGCTCCGCCAGGAGGGGCGAGGGGGAGAGGGGCCGGGGGCCGTCAGCGCAGGGTGACCTCGCGGGGGCCGTTGAAGGGGGCCAGGGACAGGACGGTCTTCGGGGTGCGCAGCGCGTCGTGCTCGGAGAAGAGCCGGCGGACGGCGCGGAGGTCGACCGGGCCGACGGTCAGGTGGGCGACCTCGTCGTACGGGGCGTGGGGGGTGTTGGTGGAGCCGGTGCCCCAGGTGTCCCAGAGGAGGGTCTCGACCTTGTTCAGGGCCGCGAGGTCGAGCCGGGTGGAGTGGGCGACGAACCACGCGCCGTTGAGCGGGCCCTCCTCGGGCGGGTGGACGCCGAAGGAACCGGCGGCCGCCCGGTCGGAGCGGATCGTGCGCCAGGCCCGGCCGGCGACCAGGAAGCGGTCGCGCGGAACGTCCATCGGGTCGAAGTCCACCCGCCAGGCGGCGGCGACCTTCGGGTCGGCCAGCTGCGGATCGGCGAGCAGCCAGCCCCGCCGGTCGTCCCAGTACTCGGTGGCCACGTGGTCGCAGTGGAAGCCGTCCGGGCCGAGGTAGCCGGCGAAACCGCAGCGCAACCGGGCGGGGATGCCGACGTGGCGCAGGAAGGAGCAGTGCAGCAGCGCCAGGTCCCGGCAGACGCCGACGAAGCGGTCGGCGGGCGCCCGGGGATGGCTGAGCGGGGCCGGGTCGCGGTCGGTGATCAGGTGCAGGATGTCGTCGAGGTAGCGGGTCTCGGCGTCGTGGTGGAGCCGGTTCGCCGGGATGGGGTGGTGGAACAGCCAGCCTTCGAGGCGATGGATGATCAGGTTCCGGGCGATCCGGGCGAGTCGGCGGGGGTCCTTGGGGAGATCGGCGTAGCGGGGGAGGTGGGCGCCGGGGTCGGAGAAGACGCTCTGTCCGAGGTAGAACGCGGGGAAGTCGGCGGAGGGCACGGGGAGCTCCCATGGGGCTTCGGCCGCATGATCGATGGCTGGGCCGCTGGTGCTCACCGTGGCAAATTTCGGGGGCGATTGTCCAGAAGAGCCCGATGGGCAGGGGTGGTTCGGCAGATCGGTGTCGTTCGGCGGATGGGGGTCGTCCGGTGGGAGGGCGTGGTCGGGTCGATCGGGACGCTTCGGCGGGTCGGGCGGGTCGGGCGGGTCGGGCGGGTCGGGCGGTTCAGTCGGGCGGTTGGCGGGCCGGGGTGGGGACGGCGCCGCCGTCGAGGTACTCGACCCGGACTCCGGGCAGGGTACGGGACCAGGCCCTGGCGAGCGGGGCGAGCCGCTCGGCGGAGAGCGGCATGGGGCCGAGGCCGATCGGGAGGTGGGCGCGGCCGTCGGCCGTCCGGTACGGGTGGGGCCAGGCGTGCAGCCGAGTGGCCCCCGCGTCCTCCAGGGCGGCCAGCAGGGCGCGGATACGGCCCCGGACGAGGCCGAGTGACTCCTCGTCGGTGCCGACCACGGCCCAGGCGGCGTGCCGGCGGTGCAGCGGGGGAGCGGCGAGCAGGGCGGGCCACGGGCTTCCGGCGGCCGTCCCGGTCTGATCGCCGGCTTCCCCGGCCTCGGCGGTCTCGGTGGCTTCCCCGGTCTCGGCGGCCTCGGTGGTCAGTTCCCAGGCGCGGTAGAGCTCCTCGCTGAGCAGATCGCGGGTGTCGGCGCCGACCTGGGTGGTGCAGCTGCGGACCGGGGCGGAGGGGGTGAGGACGGTGAGCGGGCCCGGAGAGGCCGGCAGCGGGTCGTCGGTGAGGGCGACGGGCCGGCGCCAGTCCCAGCTCGCCCAGGTCCCGGTGAAGCGCCGGAAGAGCTCCTCCTCGGGGCTGCCGGTCGCCTCCAGGACCGTCCGGGCGGCCAGCACCGACCAGGCGAGCGAGGGGAGTTGGCCGAACGGAGCGGAGTCCAGGCCGCGCGCCCGGGCCCAGGCCCTGACCTGGCGGGCCAGCCGGACGAAGCGGGCGTGCCGGTCGCCGAGCGCCGTCAGGATCGCCTCGGCGTCCGTGACCGCGCTCAGCGCGACGGCCTCGGCCTCGCCCAACTCCCTGCGGCGCTCGACGGCTCGGGCCGGGTCGAGCGCGCCGGTGAAGACCACCACGAGGTCCACCGCCAGGCTGTCGGCGGTCAGCCGGAGCCCCGGCACCCGGGCGCCGCGCACCTCGCGCAGCCCGCGGGCCCCCGGCAGCGCGGCCGCCACCCGGGCGCGGACGGCGGGCAGATCGGCAGGGCCGGGAAGCGCCGCCACCAGGTCGAGATCGGCCCCGTCCAGCTGGCAGCCGAGCCGCCGGGAGCCGACGGTGTGCACCACGCCCTCGGGCAGAGCCGCCGCGATGCGCCGGGCCAACGCCCGGGCGGTGGAGGTGCGTTGCGGCGACTCCGGGGACGGCGAGGCGATCGGCTGCTCGGGCACCGGCCGCACCTCGCCCGTCCCCAGCGAGACCACCGCGCGCGGCCGCATCGGCTCGGCGCCCCGGCGGGAGAGCACCACCAGCTCGCCGACCCGGGCGGAGGCCCCGGGGAGCCGGGCCGCGCAGTCGGCGGCCACCGGCTGGGGCTCGTCGCTGCGCCCGAGGGTCAGGTGCGGGGTGAAGCCCTCCGCCCGGCCGCGGCAACGCGGGAAGCGGCGCTCCAGCGCGTGCCGCAGCGCCGCCCAGGGCGCGGGGGAGCCGGCGGCCGGGTCCAGCCAGACGGTGGCGTCCTCGCGGTGCCCGAAGGTGTGCACGCCCTCCAGCCGCGCGGTGAACGGTGCCGTCTCGGCGGCGGCCGCACCGAGCAGCGGCAGGGCGCGGTCGAATTCGGACTCCGGGACGAAGCCGAACAGCAGGTTGACGTGCGGGGGCCAGCGGTGCAGCTGTGGGTCGTAGGCCTCGCGCAGGCGCTGGATCGGCGGCCACAGCTCCTCGGGCGGCAGCCAGGCGACGGCGGTGCGGGCGGTGGGTGCGGCGTCGAGGACGTCCGGCGGGCCGTTGTCCGGGTCCTCGTGGTCGAGCGCGAGGTCCACGGCCACGCCGTAGTGGTCGGAGGGCAGGAGCCCGTCCCCGGCCGGGCGGTCGCCGAGCAGGACGGCCGCGGTGGCACGGGTGCCGTCGGCGCGGTGCAGGACGCGGTCCAGGCGGCCCGGGCGGCCGGTCAGCGAGGAGACCGCGGCGAGCGGGTTGGCCGTCGGGTCGAAGGTGGCGGTGTCGTCGGCCGGTCCGTGCACCTGGGTCCAGGCGTCCCGCAGGCCGAGCGCGGCGGCCGGGCCGGCCGGGCCGGAGCGGCCGTCGTTGAAGTCCCCGAGCAGCAGCAGTTCGCCCTCCACGCCCGCCAACCCCTCAGCGAGCCGGGCGAGTTCGGAGCGGCGGCGGGCGGCGCCGTCCGGCGAGTGGTCGCTGCTGAGGTGGACGGCGGCGACGGTCAGCGGCGTGCCGCCGGTCCGTACCGAGAGGGCGGTGACGGCCTTGTGCGGGCCCAGCGCGTGCCGCCCGGCCGCGGCCACCGGCAGCCGGCTGAGCAGCAGCAGGCCGTGGTCGTCGACGTCCGGCCCGAGCGGGTCTGCGCCCAGGGTGTACCCGGCGCGGATCCAGGGGGCCGCCAGCAGCAGGGCGACCAGGGCGGGCTCCACCTCCTGGAGGGCGATGACGTCGGCGTCGGCGGCCTCCAGGGCGGCGAGCAGCAGGGGCCGGCGGCGGGCGGTGGCGATCCGGTCGGCGTCGTAGCGGTCCCACAGGGTGTTCCAGGTGACCACGCGCAGGCCGGTGGCCGCCGGGACGTGCGTGGCCGCCGGGGTGCCGGTGGCCACCCGGGTGTCCGGGCCGGCCCCGGCGGGCCGCCAGCCGCCGCCCGGATGCCAGGCGTGCGGGACGGTCGCGGTGAAGAAGGGCGAGGGCAGCAGGGGCGGGTCGGTGCGGCGCCCGGCCTCGGTGGAGTCGAGCAGGTCCACGCCCGAGGCGCGGTCCCAGACCCGTACACCGTCGGCCTCGACCCAGTGCACCCGGTGCCAGGGGATCTCGCCCGAGGCGGCGAAGGCCTCCAGCGGGACGCGCTCGGTGCGGTCGTCGCGCTGGCGCACGCCCAGGGTGAACCGGGACGGGTCGAAGCGGGCGTCCCAGCGGATCCGCTGGCAGATCTGTTCGATGGGGCGCATCACGCCTCCTCCTCGTCGAGCGTGCCCGCCGTGTCCTCCACGATGCCACCGGGGCCGACGTACCAGGTGCGGTGCGCCTGGCCGGGGTAGGGCGGGCCGAAGCGGTGCAGCTGTGCGGTGAGCACCTCGGCGGGCACCGGGTGCGGGCGGACGGCGTTGCGGCGCACCAGCTCGTCCTCGCCGACCATCAGCACCACCTGGGTGATCAGGGCGTCGCGGCGCTGGGCGACGGCGTGGACGTGGGAGCGCTGCTGGCGGTTGAGCGAGGTGGCGTCCCAGACCGCGGTGGCCGCCTCGCCGTCGCCCGGGGTGCACAGGGCGGCGTCCAGCCGGGCCAGCCCCTCGCGCAGCACCTCGGCGTTGTCGCGCTGGTCGGCGCGCGAGCCCCGGGCGGCGCGCAGGTCGTCCAGCGAGATCCGGGCGGTCACGCCGGTGAGCCCGGCGGCGAAGCAGCTCTTGCCACTGCCGGAGGGGCCGCACAGGTGGACCAGCCGGGGAAAGCGGCCGTCGCGCCAGCGCCAGGTGGCCGCCACGGCCTCCTCGGCGGTGGCGATCCGGCCGAGGGCGTACGCCTCGCGGGCCTGGGCCCAGCAGCGGTCGGCGGCGTCGCGGTCCAGTCCGGCCAGCGCCTCGCGCAGCCCGGCCCGCAACCGGGCGAGCGGAGCCCCGTCGAGCAGCCCGGCGTCCTCGGCGTGCAGCGCCGACCAGGCGACCTGCTCGCGCTCCGCCCGTCCGGGGGCGGCGGTCGCGGCGACGGCGTGCAGCACCCCGAGGTCGGTGGCGGCCGAGAGCCGGACCAGCCCGGCGCGGCGCTCCCCGTCCGGGTACGGCTGCTGGAGGGCCGGGTGCAGCCCGACCAGGTCGGCGACCCGCCGGGCCAGCGGCAGGCCGAGCGGCCCGGCCAGCCGCGGCGCCAGCGACTGCCGGCGGGCGGTGCGCAGCGCGGTGGCGAGCACGCCGGCCAGCCGGGCGTCCCCGCCCCGGCCCAGTTCGTCCAGCCGGGCCGACACCTCGGCCAACTCCTCGGGTGGGAAGGTGAGTTCGGGAAGGTCCAGGGCGGCCGCGAGGGCGGTCGGTTCGGGCAGCGCACCGGAGCGTACGGCCCAGAGCGCCGCACCCGGGCCGAGCCCGTTCTCCACCACGGCGGCGTGCATCCAGTGGGTGTCGGTGCGCACATGCCGCGGGCGGACCCACTTGGCGACCCGCTCGCCGAACTCGGCCCGGGAGAAGCCCCGGACCGTCCGCACCACGTACCCCTCCTGCCGGTCGAGGTCCAACCGCAGGGCGCGCAGGGCCCGTTCGTCGTAGCGGCCGCGCCACAGCACCCGCGGGGTGGGGACGCCGAGGCGGCGCAGGAAGCGGACGGTGTCGTCCCAGTCCAGGCAGTGGTCGCGGCCGTCGTCCCGGCTGTCGTCGTGGCCGTCGTCGCGGCGGTTGTTCCTGCCGTCGCGTTCGCCGCCCGTCCAGACCGAGAAGCCGTAGAACCAGCTCTCCAGATCGGTGTACGGGATCGAATGCCGGGCGAACACGTTCTCGCCGCAGATCCGCCAGCCCTCCGGGACGCGCGGGGCGATCCGCCCCTGGAGGCCCTTCACCCAGGCGCGGGAGGGGTGATGGGCGGAGTCCAGCGAGCGGGCGTGCAGGCCGTCACGGTAGAGCGTGGTGTTCTCGCCGTCGAGCTTCTCGGTGACGACGACCTCGGCGCCGGCCAGCGCGGACAGATCCCCGGTCCGTACGTCGTCCGCCGCGGCGCCCGGTGACCAGGGCAGATGCGGCGTCCGGGGGTAGTGCACACGCATGTCCTGCTCCCTGGGCGTTCTTGATCCGGCCGACACTGTAGGAGCCGCCGCCGAGCCCGGGCCACCGATTAAACGGCGGGTCCCAGGTGTCGAAGGACCTGGCCGACACGCGGGCAGGAACGTCCCTGCACCACCGGACCGCGCCCCCGGGGTCCAATGACGCGACCCGACACAACGTCAACAGGGGAGGCCGACCGGTGGAGACGAGGACGAAGGACGAGGACCCGGTCCGGGTGCTGGACGTGACGAGCGCCGACTACCGCCGGGCGTTCGAACTGTTCCTCGCCGGAACGGACGAGAAGCCGATCACCCACGACCGGCTGAGCGAGATCGTGGCCACCCTGCCGCACCGCCGGGTCCTGCTCGACCTCGGCGCGGGCGACGGCCGCACCACCGCCTACCTGAGCCGCTCCTTCGACCGCGTGATCGCGGTGGAACCCAGCGCCGCGATGCGCGAGAAGCTGGCCGAGGTCTGCCCCGACGCCCTGGTCCTCCCCGACCCGCTCGACCGGGCCGACCCGCCCGAGCGGGCCGACCTCGTCCACCTCTCCCACGTGCTCTACTACGTGCCCGAGGCGGACTGGCTCCGCACCCTCAACCGCGCCCTGGACTGGACGGCCCCCGGCGGCACCCTCCTGGTCGTGCTGCAGAACCCGGAGAGCCCCTGCATGCGGATGGCCGCGCACTTCACCGGCGCCCGCTACGACCTCCGCCCGCTCGCCGACCGCCTGCGCGAGCTCCACCCCGAGCACGGCTACGCCCTCGAAACCCTCGACCTCCACTACCGCGCGCCCGACCTCACCGCGGCCGTGGACGTCGCCGAGTTCATGGTCAACGTCGCCGACCTGGCCACCCTCGACCCCCGCCCCTCCCGCACGGCCCTGGCCGCCTACGTCCAGGACCACTTCGCCCTCCCCACCGGCGGCTTCGCCATCGGCCACACCCAGGACATGCTCATCATCCGCCGCGCCGCCCGGTCCTGAGCCGCCCTCCGGGGCCCGCTGGGGGACGCCGGCGGCAGCGGCCCCTCGCCGCAGCCGCCCCCGTCAGCAACCGGCGCACCCGACCGCCCAGCGGCCGGGCGGCGTGTCGTCAGGCGACCGGCCCAACCGCGCGCGCGTCCGCCCCGCCGACCTGGTGAGCTGTGCCGGGAGTCCGCGACCCGACCGGCCTCCCCGACGGACCGAGGGAGGACCCCGTGCCGGACACGCCGACGTCGTACGCCGACCTGCGCGCCCTGGTGATCAACTGCACGCTCAAGCGCTCCCCGGAGCGCAGCCACACCCAGGGCCTGATCGACGTCAGCACCGGCATCCTGGAACGCCAGGGCGTCGCGGTCGACGTCCTGCGGGCGGTGGACATCGACATCGCCACGGGCGTCTGGCCGGACATGACCGAGCACGGCTGGGAGACCGACGAGTGGCCGGTGATCTACTCCCAGGTGATGGCCGCCGACATCCTCACGCTGGCCGGGCCCGTGTGGCTGGGCGACAACTCCTCCGTGATGAAGAAGGTGATCGAGCGGCTCTACGCCTGCTCGTCGATCCTCAACTCCGAGGGCCAGTACGCCTACTACGGCCGGGTCGGCGGCTGTCTGATCACCGGCAACGAGGACGGCGCCAAGCACTGCGCGATGAACGTCCTCTACAGCCTCCAGCACCTGGGCTACACCATCCCGCCCCAGGCCGACGCGGGGTGGGTGGGGGAGGCGGGCCCCGGGCCGTCCTACCTGGACCCCGGGTCGGGCGGGCCGGAGAACGACTTCACCAACCGCAACACCACCTTCATGACCTGGAACCAGCTCCACCTCGCCCGCATGCTGAAGGACGCCGGCGGCATCCCGGCCCACGGCAACCAGCGCTCCGAGTGGGACGCCGGCTGCCGCTTCGACTTCGACAACCCCGAGCACCGCTGAACCCGACACCTCTGACCGATCCGATGGGGCTCAGGTGAGGGCGTTCTGGTGGAGGGTTGCGACCGTGCTGGTTTCGATGATCCGGCCTGGCGAGACGTCGATGTCCCGTTCGTCGCGCATCCGCCTCAACAGTGGTATCACCTGGGCGGGGCGATAGACGGTCTCCAGGAGGGCGTACTTCTTGAGCTGATTGACGGTGTGTGGAATCGGGTTCGTGCGCAGCTGGTCGAGCAGGGTGCGGCGTAGTGGTCCGGTTCGAGTTCGAGATCGAGGGCCTGCTGGTGGCGGGCGCCGTGCTCTGGAGTGTCGGTTGCTGCTTTGACCTATGACTTTGCGGACAAGGCTGCTGAGCCGCGGCGTCAGTGCCTCTTGGCCAGAACGCCGAGGAACAACTCCCACATCCGGGGGCGGCCATGACTGAGGCCCGCGACGGATGAAGCATCTTTGGACGAGTTACGTCACTGGCTGTACAGACCCCGGCCAGTCGCTGTGGGCGAGGAGTTGACTGGCTTCTGAGACCAGTGCGTCGCAGAAGAGCTTCGACTGGAGACGCAGAGGCTCGGCCTCGGCGAGGTTCGCGGCATCCCTGATCGCGAAGGTTGCCCGGACCGCCTGCTCGGCAGCCTCCGCTAGCTCCGGGCAAATGATCCGCAGAGTAGCGTTCGGGCCGGAGACTGCGCTGCGGGTCTGGTGAACGGCCGGGGTGTACTGTTCGTCGGCCACCGCGACGTCACCGGTTGCGGCGAGAGCTCGAGCCATCCCCTTGGCTCGTATCATCTGGGCTCGGCGGTGGTCTTCTAGGGCTGCTACGAGAGCAGTTACGCTGCTTACGACCTCACTACGTCGGTCCTTGGCATCGGCCAGAGCCTGCGCAGCGCGGGACGTGCGGCTGTTCATCCAGCCGGCGAGCAGCGTCCCGGAGAGCGTGCCGACTACAGCTACCGCGCTCGTGCCGACCGTGGTCCAGGTATTGATGTCCATCACTTTGTCCCCTCCATTCCGTCAACAAGCCACTTCTAGCCTGCTTGCTGAGCCAGTTCGAGCCGGACTGCCCCTATGGCCCATACACGAACCCTCCTAGCCGGCCGTCACCGGATTCGGGGTGTCCGCACCAGGCAGACTCCCAGGATGCCTCGGAGACCATGGACCCAATCCTGCCGGTGGTATCCGGCGGAACGACATTGGCCCGTCTGTTCCGGGGAAAACGCATAGGTCATCCCGGGCGATAGACGCTCCCGCGCGGGTGGGTCCTGTCTCAGATGCCGCGCAGTTGATGAGGGCGTCTTGATGATCGTGGCGGTTCCGCGTGGTCCGCGTTCCAGTCGCAGGTTGCTCACTACCCATCTGGTGGGGCCAGCTCACTGCCCAGTCCTCTTCCGGTGTTGCCTCTGGGGCCTGTTGGCCTCCATGGAGGCCAACAGGTTCCGTTCTCTTGCGGACGCTCTGGCGAATGTGGTGGGTAGGCCCGGCCAACGGCACCGGGTTCGGTCGGCACTGGCCTGCGCCGGCTGTCGGGTGAGCGTCTTCGGTGACGGAGCTCGTGTCCGCTAGGTCGGCCATGCCGCAAGGATTCTTTGGCTGTTGGGGCGGATGCCGATAGGTGATGGGGGAGGAGACACTGAGGCCGCTGTTGCGGTTGGTGTTGTTGACTCGGAGGCCAGGGCATCTCTGAGTGTCGGCCTCAGTCGGAGGGCCGCCCGTTCCCCGTGGGTAGCACAGTCGTGCTGATGGAAATATCGCTAACTCGTTTTGTTTGCAACGTGATTCGAACAGAAAGAGGAAACGGGAAACCCGGCTGATCCCCGCTTAAGCGGCACGTTCGCATGTCAAGATTCAGCCGGAAGCGAGGAGGTCTGCTTCCAGCTCACGTCACGACGGGCGTCTATGCGGTTGGATCCGGGGAACTGGGGGTTGGCATGAGAGTGCCCATGGAGCGGTGCGGCGAGTTTGGTCCAGAACTTCGCAAACGGCGGCTCGCCGCAGGGTTGACACTCACCCGACTTGCTGAACTGCTCAGTTACAGCAAAGGCCACCTCAGCAAGATCGAACGCGGCCACAAGGCGCCGCCGCCGGAACTCGCCCGTCGATGCGACGCTCAGCTCGACGCCGGTGGCGAACTCGAGCAGTTCCTGACGGCCTCGCCCCGGGAACCTCGCCCCGCGGGGGCCGCTAGGACCGAAGCCGTAGAGAACCCGCTGTCACTGGCCGAACATGGAGGTGGCCGATCTTCCGGAAGCCTCGGGCGGCGTCGACTCCTTGCTGTCGGAGCGTCATCTCTGCTCGGCGGCGACCTTGCTGCCCCTCTGCGGCCGGCCGCATTCACGGCGACCGGCCGCGTAGGAACGGCAGTGGAATTCGCTCCGGCCGAGATCTTCCGGGATCAATTCGACCAGATGCGGCGTCTCGGCCAGACCAGTGCCCCCGGTACGCTGCTCCCCCTACTCACTGTCCAGACCCAGACTCTGGGTGACCTCGCGACCCAAGCCGACGCAGCGAACCGCAGCCGACTGCTCGTGCTCGCCGCCCGATATGCCGAGTACGCGGGCTGGATGGCCCAGGAGGCCGGCGACGACTCCTTGGCGCTCTGGTGGACCGCCCAGGCCGTCGAACTCGCGGAGGTTGGAGGCGACCGCCATCTCGCCTCGTACGTCCTGGTTCGGCGCGCGCTGATCGCTTTCTACGCAGGCGATGCGACCCAGACCGTACAGCTCGTCGGGTCGGCACAGAGCGGCAGCCTGCCGCCCAGAATTCGCGGCCTCGCAGCTCAGCGTGAGGCCCAGGGGCACGCCCTCGCCGGGGACGACTACGCCTGTCGGCGCAGCTTGGAACGCGCCCGGAACCTACTGGCCATCGCCGGTGCGGAGGCCGATGAGGGTGCACCCGTCCTCGGCACCGTCAGCCTGGCCGACCCGGCAGCCATGGTCACCGGATGGTGCCTGTACGACCTCGGCCGAGCCGACCAGGCCGCCGAGGTGCTTGACCGTGAATGCCCGAGAATTCCTGGAACCGCAGTCCGCAGTCGTGCACGATACGGCGTTCGACGTGCCCTCGCACACGCTGCCAGTGGAGAGCCGGAGCGAGCCTGCGAAATCGCTTCGGAGCTCCTTCCCTTCGTTCCGGCACTGAGGTCCGCCACCATCCAGACCGACGTCCGGCGGCTTGCCCGGGAACTGCACCGCTTCCGGGCGAACCGGAGCGTTCGGGATCTTCAGCCACTGCTTGCTACCGCGTTGCACCCCTGAACCGTGCCCGCGGTCCGCTCTCCGCCCTCACTCACCGAAGGTGTATCCCGCCATGCCCGATATCTTCGTCAACTACCGCACCAACGACGAGGACGCCACCGCCACCTTGATCGAGCGCGAGCTCTCCCAGCGCTTCGGCACGGATCGAGTGTTCCGCGCCAGCAAATCCATCAGGATTGGCCGTCCCTTCCCTCAGGAGCTGGTGACCGCTGTCCGTCGCAGCAGCGTCCTTCTCGCAGTCATCGGCCAGCGCTGGGCGAGTGCCCGGACCACGGACGGGCGACGCGCGCTAGATGATTCGGAGGACTGGACCCGCAGGGAGATTGTCGAGGCCTTCGAGAGCGGAGCTCTGGTTGTCCCGGTGCTCGTGGGGCGTGCTACGCGGCTCGACCGGCACGGTCTGCCGCCCGAGATCGCCAGGCTCGCCGACTGCCAGTACCGCCGCTTCGATCACCGCGACGCGGACTCCTGCCTCAGCCGCCTCGGTGACGACCTCGCCGAGGAGATTCCCCAACTCGCCGAAGCGGAAAGGATGATCGCTCAACCAGATGGCGGCCTCGGTGGCACCCCATACGGGGTCGGCCGCGGCGGCGGTGTGGTCGACGCCGGTAGCTATCGGCACGATCAGAGCGGTGGCATTGGAGAGGTGGGCCGCAACGTGGGAACGTTCATCAACAACGCCAGCGGGCCGGTGCACACTGGAGGCGGCACGCAGAACAACACCATCCGACACGGAGGCGTCGAGTTCCACGGCGACGGCAGCAACTACGTCGAACGTGGCACTGTCAACAACCGGTTCGGCGGGCGGCGCGACCGCGAGGAACGGCGTCGGTGAGTGACACGGGGGACACCACGTGGATCGGCCGTGCGGCGGGGCAGACTCACACCGGAAGTGGAGCCCAGAACAACTACTACTACTTCGCCTCGGAGCGACTCATTCGCGGCGGCGCCGATCCGCTGCGCATGGCGGTTGATCGTCGTCTTTGGCTGAGTCGGCGTTTCGTTCCTCCGCCCGGGTACGGGGACGCCGTCCGGAGGCTGGAGGAACCAGGTACGGCCGTTCTGCTCTCTGGCACCCCGGGCAGTGGTCGACGCACCGCCGGCGTTGTGCTGTTGCACCGCATGGGCGCCCACGGCGACCCATTCCGTGAGGTCACGCTGGATGGTGAAGGCGACGAGCCGGCGGAACTGGCGGAAGGCGAGCGTGTTCTTGTCGATCTGTCGACCGTCTCTGAACAGGAACTCGTCGACGCACAGGTCATGGTCAGGTCGTACTGGGACAAAACCGGGCGGGTCGGCGGCCGACTGGCGGTGGTCCTGTCCCGGGAACGAGAGCATCTCCTGCAGTCGGACCTACGCCAGCTCCTGGTACGGACCGGCCGCCCCAAGAGCGATGAGGTCATGGCACGGCACCTGTGCTGGGACGGCATCGAGGTGTCGCTTCCGCAACTGCGCGACTCGGCCATCGGCGAGCTCTTGGAGGGTTCGCCCATGGGGGACCTGCAGCGGCTGTCAGAGCTGGTGGTCGAGGCGCGCTCACAGGGGGAAGCCTTCGATGCCTGGGCCGTGAAGGCCGTCGCCGCTCTTCGGGACCGCGGCCACGAGGTTGCCCAGCACATCGCCGGACTGACAGATGGTCGCCAGCGGGCGCTGCTGCTCACGGCGGCGATGCTGGACGGGGCTCCGGTGGATGCGGTGTTCCGGCTCTCCACTGAGCTGCTGATGAGGCTCGGCCACCCGCCGGACGAGCGGCCTCGACTCGACCAGACCGATCTGACCGAGCGCCTGACCGAGCTGCGGGTGAAGGTGAGCCAGGGGCGGATCGGTTTCGACGCCTTGGCGTACGGACCGGCGGTTCGGTCTCATTTCTGGCTCTACTACCCGGACTTGCGATCAGCCTTCGGAGCCTGGGTGGAAGCCGTGGTCAGAGAATCGGAGTGGCTGGACCAGGTCGGGCGCCGGAAGCTGGTCAGCCGGTTTACCGAACAGGCGTTGAGGGCTGGAGACGCCTATGTCCTGACCGATCTGGTCGAGTCGTGGGCGATGGAGACCAGGTTGCTTCCCGAGGCAATGGCAGTGCTGGACCAGGGACTCAGGGATGAGCGATTGGGCGCGGCGTTCAGGGTGAAGATCTACGTCTGGTCGAGGGAGCCGCGGCTGCAGCCGAACATGGTACGAGGTCTGGCGAGAATCTGCGCAGACGTAGTGGCGGCGGATCACCCCGACCAGGCGCTTGTCCGCCTGCACCAGCTTGCGCGGAGGGAGCCTGGGGGTGCACCGCGATATGCCAGGGAGTCTTTGCTGGAACTGGTTCGCAGAGACCAGCGGCTGTACGAGAGGCTGCTCCATCGAGTGCGCGAGGGGATGGAGCAGGGGAAGTTCAGACGCCAGGATGCCGGGATCTTCCTGGAGCTGATGGACCCACCCGCGCCCGAGGCGAGGCGCGAGGAGGTGGCTGCGGGCTGGTACGGGGTGTTCACGGTGGCGGCACCGGAGGAATGGGGGCCCAGGATCACGGCATGGCTCGCGGCGGCCCAGGGGGAGAGGGATGGGGGCGGGTGGCTGATGAGAGTCCTCATCGAGGCTGCCGACGGCAGGCTCGACGTTCTCAGCCGCTGCTACCTGCTGGCTTGTGAGTGGGAGGCCCAGTCGGACGATGAACCGGGGCTGACGAGTCGAGCCGCTGTGGCGGCGCGCTTCTGCCGAGAGATCGACCGTGCGCAGGGCATCGAGCCGTTGGACCTGGCCTCGGCCGGGACGAACGAGGGGAGAAGCGAATGAAGGGTACGGGGAAGGCGCCGCTCGTCGGTCTGGCCCTCGCAGCGGGCCTGATGACCGTGGTTCTCGGAGTCTCGGCCAGGTGGCCGGTCTGGCTCTGGGTCATGCCGGCTGTGATCGCCGTGGTGCTGGCAGCTCTGCTCGCATCGGCGCGATCTCCGGAGCCGGAGCCGGAGCCGGAACTGGAGCCGGAGCCAGAACCGGCGGGCTCGGATGAGCCGCGATGGGAGGAGACCCGCGTGGACGAAGTCGCGTTGCCGAGCCGCGTGCCGGACTACGATTTCTGCTTCTCGGCAGTGGTGTGGTGGCGTCCTATCCCGAACGCGACCGGACTGGTGCACGCAGACCCTGCCAGTTTGGCGATCGAGACAGTGCTGGCTCGCGCCCGCGAGTTGGCCGAGCGCGAGGTTCCCCAGCGGCTGGGCCTGCTACAGCACCGTCTGAACGGCGTGCTCGGTACACAGATCCGGGACGTGTCGGGCCTAGTGGAGGCCATGGGCGGTCAGGTCGAGCTGAGGTTGTCGGAGGATGATCGGGAACGGTTGGGGAAACTCTCCGAGGTGCGGAAGACCGAGGAGGTCTGGGAGCACGAACGGCGGTATGAGCAGAGCAGGCGGGCCTACCTCGGCGGCGATGTCCTGAAATCGCCTGGCAGTGCAGTGGTGTGGTGGTTGGCCCGTCACGACGACAAGGTCACGGAGGCGGTCGACATGATCGGTCCACTCGCGCAGCTCTCAGCGGCAGCCAATGACGAGGCTGTGGACGAGCTGTACGCACACCTGATCGCACAGCCGATGTCGCAGACGATCCCGTCCTTGGACGAGGAGGCGCCCTTCCGGCGTGGTGAGGACGACGACGGGGTGGGCGGTGTCGAGATGGGGCCGTCCGGTCACCCAGGGCCTGCGGGTCCGACCTCCGGGCCGGTCGTGGTCGGTCCGTTGAACCAGCTGCTGGACGATATCGAGTTGAAGAAGGGCTCCCCTGCGAGGGAGGTCTATGCGCGCCGGGTGGCGGAGTTCACCGATGCAGCGGGCCTGCCCGAAAAAGCCAGGCTGATCCGGGAAGGTCTACTGGGCGATGAGGGAGGTTGCCCCGGGCACGTGTCCGGTCACGAACAGCCGGCCGAAGAGGCGAATGACGGGCCGGGCGTGCGCTGGACAAAGGTCAACGGAGCGGTGAACGGGACATCGTCGGGAGCCAGGGGCGGAGCGCAGGACTAGCGAGATTCTGACTGTTAGGTCCTCTTTGGTGGGGCGGCATGATGTCGGCGTGACGAGCACGGTGAATCGTGCGGTCCTCGGCCGCCACCCCGATCGATCGCCTCGCATGGGACCTCGGTAGAGCTCATCGCAGAGTTCATAGCTTTGTGGCACTTTGTCCGGCCAGGTCAAAGGGTAA
The DNA here is from genome assembly GCF_053611565.1 of Kitasatospora sp. NPDC054795. Classification (NCBI taxonomy): domain Bacteria; kingdom Bacillati; phylum Actinomycetota; class Actinomycetes; order Kitasatosporales; family Streptomycetaceae; genus Kitasatospora; species Kitasatospora sp. NPDC054795. The sequence goes on along the minus strand of NZ_JBSHAP010000011.1, from coordinate 69,756 downwards.
GCGGTTCACGCCAGCATGGAGCGGGTGGAAGGCGGCCGCCAAGCATCACTATTCGGCCAGCAGCCGTCTACATCGGATGACCTCCTGAATCGTAGTCGCTGTTTCAGGCTCCTTCCAGAGATCTCTCCTGGTCAGATAGGGTGCCAGAGTGTTCCGCCGATCTGGCTGGGAGACAACTCCTCCGTGATGAAGAAGGTCGTCGAGCGGCTCTACGCCTGCTCGTCGATCCTCAACTCCGAGGGCCAGTACGCCTACTACGGCCGGGTCGGCGGCTGCCTGATCACCGGCAACGAGGACGGCGCCAAGCACTGCGCGATGAACGTCCTCTACAGCCTCCAGCACCTGGGCTACACCATCCCCCCGCAGGCCGACGCCGGCTGGGTCGGCGAGGCAGGCCCCGGCCCCTCCTACCTCGACCCCGGGTCGGGCGGCCCGCAGAACGACTTCACCAACCGCAACACCACCTTCATGACCTGGAACCAGCTCCACCTGGCCCGCATGCTGAAGGACGCCGGCGGCATCCCGGCCCACGGCAACCAGCGCTCCGAGTGGGACGCCGGCTGCCGCTTCGACTTCGAGAACCCCGAACACCGCTGATCCGCCGGGCATTTGTGATCTCGGGCTGGAAGCCCGGCCGGGTGTGGTTATTGATCAGAAACTCAATTGGTTCTCGTCGAGGGTGTAGCGGACCTGCGGACCGTGGAAGTAGCCGCGGACGATGTGGGGTTGGCGCTGGCGTCGGTGGAAGAAGCGCCGGGCTTGGGCTGCCAGTTCAGCCTGGTTCCGGGCCCGGTTGCTCATGGGCAGGCTGCGCTTGAGGTCGGCGTTGACCAACTCGTCGGGATTCAGCTCAGGCGAGTATGACGGCAGGAAGTGCAGTTCGACCTGGTCGGCGTGGTCGGCCAGCCACGTGCGGACCGTCTTGCTGCGGTGGGCCGAGTGCCGGTCCACGACGAGGTGGACCTTGCGGTCGAAGTGGCCGGCAAGCCGGTCGAGGAAGCGGCACATGACCTGCGCGTCGAAGGTGCCGGTGAAGACCATGAAGTGCATGCGGCCCTTGGTGCTGATCGCGGACATGGCGTTGACCGAGAAGCGCTTCCCGGTCCGGCGCACGATCGGGGTCCGCCCCTTGGCGCCCCAGGTCCGGCCGGTGACCTGGTCGGAGCGGATGCCGACCTGATCGGCGAACAGCACCTCGGCGCCCTCGGCCTTCGCCTGTGTGCGGATCGCGGGCCAGGTCTCCTCCAGCCAGCCGCGCACCGCCTCGGGATCCTGCTCGACGGCGCGCTTGTCCGGACGCTGGAACGACAGCCCCCAGCGGTGCAGGTACTTGCCCACCCCCGGCTCGGTCAACCGGACCCGGTACAGCTTCGCGATCAGCGCACCTACCTGGGAACGTGTCCACAACTGCCCCGAAAGTCCCAGGTCACAGGGCTGGTGGTCGAGGACGGCCTGCCGGATTGCCGCTTGCTCGGCCTCGGACAGCACCTGATGCTCTCCGACCCGCCGCCCACGCGGACGCCCGATCAGCGCCTCTCGCCCGCCGTCCAGCCACTTCGCCCACCAGCCGTCAACCGCCTTCAGCGAGACCTGGAACACCGCCGCAACGTCCTCCCGGTCCCGGCCTTCCACCAACGCAGCCACCGCCCGCAGCCGCAACGCTTCCTGTGCCGACGGTGACAAGTGCCGTGCGTCCCCCACCAGTTCGCTCACGCGGTGTTCAACGACCCAGAACCCCTACCGTTTCGGATCAATAACCGATATGTGGTGGAACTTCATCGGCCGATCCGGTGATGAGATCGTACAGGCGCGAACGGACTGGGAGAAGGTTCCCGGTTCGGTGAAGTGCACGGCTACGACGGTGCCCGCCTCCCCGCCCCGGAGCTGCCGTCGATCCCCTTGAAGTCGCGCGGGCGGGTGCGCTGACCTGCGGAAACGTGGCTTGTGGGGTTGCGTTCGACGCTTCCTGGCCGGTGTACTCCGGGCGCGCCTCAGGGCCTGGCGCGGTGGCGCCCCGGCGTCGTGCGGGCCGCTCTGGAGGTTTGACATGAGGGCTCGCCGATTCTCATGTTCGGCCACGTGTGGCAGGGTCTGATCGGATCGATGCTGACCTTTTGCTGACCTATCTGACGTTGAGTCAGCCAACTGGTCTCGACCAATATCCCAGTGCTGCGTTCGCCGCCAGTTGTCTTTTCGGGTCTCAGCGCCTGCTGGGACCTGTGAATTCCAGCAGTGGGTTGGTGACGGCCTCTGCGGTGCCGAAGTGACCGCCGCTGTTGTGGGCGAGCAGGTAGCGAACGCCGTCGCGATGCAGGCGTACGTCTACGTCGCCAACCAGGCGGGCCAGTGCGTCGTCCCGCTCGCCACCTCCGCCGCCGTCCTGGTGGACGAGGCAGGGATGGCGGGCACCCTCAACCTGGACAACCTCGTCAAGATCGCCGCTCAGCGCGGCGCGACCGTACGCGTGCCCACCGCTGGATGTAGCGGGCAGCGAGGTCGGCGGCATGGAGAGGGTGGGGGAGCCGGGTGGCCACGTTTGTGTGGAGATGGGCCGTGCGCAGGGACTGAACGTACATGGCCCATTCGGCGGGGTCGTCATCGGGCTGGAGGAAGGCCGGGGTGATCTCCAGGGCGTTGGTGTTCCAGCCCCGGCGGCGGGCGGCGGGCGGCGCGGGGTGTGGCGTGGTCGAACTTGGTGACGGCGATCGGGCCCTTGCCCTGGACGGGTTTGGGGGCGTCCCCCAGCCGGCCGTCGGAAGGCCTGCCCCACGATTCCTCGCGGGGCAGGCGTGGAATGTCAACGGCCAAGTTTCAGCCTGAAGTCGAGATGGCGTGATGTTGATCTCCGATGCTGAGGACAGCCGAGGCCCGCCTCGCCTGGTACTTGATGTCCCCCAGAAGTACATAGCCGCTTTCTCGTGCCGAGAACGGGGCCGGGAGAAGGCCCTCGTCGAATCCCTCGGAGGTGACGATATCCAGCTCGACGTACGAGGACGGCTCGGAGATGAACCGGGTCAGCTCCAGAGGAAACCATGCGGTATCGGTTTTGAACGAGTAGTGAACACTGCCGCCAGGTGCGAAGTTGACAAACTCTGACGAGTCTTCCCGCGCGTTGTGGAAATATGAGCGAAGGAACAGGTCCTGACGCCCGCCGTTGTAGACGATCACGGCACGCTGGAGTACCAGGCCGCAGGCCACGAATGATCCCGGATCAGTGACGCTCGGATGGTCCACCAGCGCCATGAAGATGGTATTGCCGTTCTTGAGGTAGCTGTCGTAGACGCTCAGGGCTTCGGGCTCCATCTCGATTCCATGGCGTCCCTGCCAGCGCACCGGCTCGTCGGGAGTCCACGCAGTGCAGGCGTTGAACACCTCGGACGTGCGAAGGTTCTTCAAGTACTTCTCGGGGTAGTCCGACGGAATCCCGGGCCCGGTGGCCTGCTCGACCCGCTCGAAGATATCGCCGTTCGCCACCCTCACCCGTGCCTCTTCGGGGGCGGGTCCCGACCATGTGACGACGAGTCCGCCGGCATGATTCGCAGCCGTACGGTAACCGTTCCGTCACGGCTGCGCGTCACGACGGGACCAGTCGGGCGCCGCTTCCTCAAGACTGTGTCGTCGGACCGGTCGGTCAGCGGTTCACCGCCCGCATGCCGTCCTCGTCGTAGCGTTCGCCCGCCGCTTCGGGCAGTTCGGCGTCGATGCGGGCCAGGTCGTCCGCGGTGAGCTCGACGTCGACGGCGCCCGCGTTCTGGTCCAGATAGGTGCGGCGCCTGGTGCCGGGGATCGGCACGAGGTCCTCGCCGCGGGCCAGGACCCAGGCGATCGCCAGCTGGGCCGGGGTGACGTCCTTCTCCGCGGCGATCTCGTTCACCTTCTCCGCGAGCTTGAGGTTGGCCGCCAGATTCGCCCTGGTGAAGCGCGGGTTGGTGCGGCGGAAGTCGTCCTGGTCCAGCTCGTCCGGGGAGCTGAAACGGCCCGCGAGGAAGCCGCGGCCGAGCGGGGAGTACGGCACGAAGCCGATGCCGAGTTCCCGGCAGGCGGGGAGCACCTCGGCCTCCACGTCCCGCGTCCAGAGCGAGTACTCGCTCTGGACGGCGGTGACCGGGTGGACGGCGTGGGCGCGGCGGATGGTCTCCGCGCTCGCCTCGCTCAGCCCGATGTGGCGGACCTTGCCCTCGGCGACCAGTTCGCCGAGGGCGCCGACGGTCTCCTCGATGGGCACGTTCGGGTCGACCCGGTGCTGGTAGTACAGGTCGATGCGGTCGGTGCCGAGCCGCGCGAGTGAACCGTGGACGGATTCGCGGACGTGCTCGGCGGAGCCGTCCTGGCGGCCCACGGTCGACATGTCGCCCGGTACGGCGCCGTCCATCCGGTAGTTGAACTTCGTGGCGATCACGTACTCGTCGCGGTGTCCCCGGACGGCCTCGCCGACCAGGGACTCGTTGGTGAGCGGTCCGTAGACCTGTGCCGTGTCGAGGAAGGTGATGCCGAGGTCGAGGGCGTGCCGGATGGTCGCGGTGGCCTCGTCCTGGTCGGCCGTGCCGTAGAAGGCGGACATCCCCATGCAGCCGAGGCCGATGGCCGACACCTGGAGGTCCCGCAGACTGCGCTGTCGCACGTGAGCTTCCCTTCGTCCCGTCTCTGCCGTGGCCCGGCGCCGTCGTGGCGCCCCGGTCCGGGTGACCGGTCGGCCCCGTCTCCTCGGAGCGGACCCTACGGTGCCGGCGCCCTCCGGAGGCGGACCGGCACGACCGGATGCGGGCACCCGTGCGCGGTGGGCCCGCAGGTGTGGCCCTCCCCGACTGCGGCGTCCGTCACCGGTGGTGCCGGAGAGGGAGCGGGGGTGCCGGAGAGGGAGCGGGGGTGCCGGCGAGGGAGCGGGGGTGCCGGCGAGGGAGCAGGGATGCCTGTCGGCGCGGCGCCTCGGCGAAGCCCCGCACGCCGGTCACGACGTCCGCTGTTTTCCGTCAGGCCGGGCCCGGGCCGCTCGCCCGGCTCGACCTGGATCACCGGCGCCTTTCGGTCGCGCAATCATTTTCGGCCGTAATCGAATCCTCGACGGTTCGCGCCGCATTCGACCCCCCTATCCTCGTGCCCGATCGCAGCTCTGTCGGAGCCAGGCGACACACGCACGGAATTCCCGCCCAAACCACCCACGATGGGGGAATCCTCATGCCGATGCCCAAAGCCGCCCGCTTTCTTGCCGCCGCCGGTGTCGCGGCGCTGCTCCCGCTCTCCTTCGCGTCCAACGCGCACGCGGCCACGTACCTGCAAACCGTTGCACTCGAGAACGTCACCACGGGGAAGTGCGCCGACCTGCCGGGCTACGGCTGGAACCCGCTCGACACCCGGGTCAGCCAGTATTGATCAGAAACTCAATTGGTTCTCGTCGAGGGTGTAGCGGACCTGCGGACCGTGGAAGTAGCCGCGGACGATGTGGGGTTGGCGCTGGCGTCGGTGGAAGAAGCGCCGGGCTTGGGCTGCCAGTTCAGCCTGGTTCCGGGCCCGGTTGCTCATGGGCAGGCTGCGCTTGAGGTCGGCGTTGACCAACTCGTCGGGATTCAGCTCAGGCGAGTATGACGGCAGGAAGTGCAGTTCGACCTGGTCGGCGTGGTCGGCCAGCCACGTGCGGACCGTCTTGCTGCGGTGGGCCGAGTGCCGGTCCACGACGAGGTGGACCTTGCGGTCGAAGTGGCCGGCAAGCCGGTCGAGGAAGCGGCACATGACCTGCGCGTCGAAGGTGCCGGTGAAGACCATGAAGTGCATGCGGCCCTTGGTGCTGATCGCGGACATGGCGTTGACCGAGAAGCGCTTCCCGGTCCGGCGCACGATCGGGGTCCGCCCCTTGGCGCCCCAGGTCCGGCCGGTGACCTGGTCGGAGCGGATGCCGACCTGATCGGCGAACAGCACCTCGGCGCCCTCGGCCTTCGCCTGTGTGCGGATCGCGGGCCAGGTCTCCTCCAGCCAGCCGCGCACCGCCTCGGGATCCTGCTCGACGGCGCGCTTGTCCGGACGCTGGAACGACAGCCCCCAGCGGTGCAGGTACTTGCCCACCCCCGGCTCGGTCAACCGGACCCGGTACAGCTTCGCGATCAGCGCACCTACCTGGGAACGTGTCCACAACTGCCCCGAAAGTCCCAGGTCACAGGGCTGGTGGTCGAGGACGGCCTGCCGGATTGCCGCTTGCTCGGCCTCGGACAGCACCTGATGCTCTCCGACCCGCCGCCCACGCGGACGCCCGATCAGCGCCTCTCGCCCGCCGTCCAGCCACTTCGCCCACCAGCCGTCAACCGCCTTCAGCGAGACCTGGAACACCGCCGCAACGTCCTCCCGGTCCCGGCCTTCCACCAACGCAGCCACCGCCCGCAGCCGCAACGCTTCCTGTGCCGACGGTGACAAGTGCCGTGCGTCCCCCACCAGTTCGCTCACGCGGTGTTCAACGACCCAGAACCCCTACCGTTTCGGATCAATACAACTGCAGCTACGGCGTGTACGACAACCAGATGTGGAACCTGGAGCAGACCCGCACCGTCGACGGGCGGCCCCTGTACCGGTTCGCCAACGCCAAGAGCGGGTACTGCCTCGACCTGCCCGACTACGGCGCCGCCCCGGCCGGCGCCCAGGTGTCCGTCTACACCTGCAACTCCGACCCCGCGAACGACAACCAGGAGTGGTACCTCGTCGACGTGGTCGGCAACGGGGGCTACGAGATCGTCAACTACCGGAACGGCCTCTGCCTGGACGTCGCCGGCTGGGCCGGCGACGGAAGCGACCGGGCCAACGACCTGCCCCTGACCGTCTACCCCTGCTACGACAGCTCGTGGCACGGCGGCGTCCACGAAGGCTACGACGACCACATCTGGCGTTTCGCCGGCTGATCCCGCGCCAACCCGTCGATCCCGCAAGCTCATTGCGAAGCGTGCGGGGTCGACGGCGGCGGAATGCGGTCGGCGTCCCGGTCGAGCGGGGTACCGGCGCCGACAAGTCGATCACAGCTATGGACCCCACCGGAGACGGCAAAGTACGGTGGGCGCGTCGCCGGAGGCCCGCCCCGAAACGATGATCATGATCGTGTTCTTCATGGTGGAGAACTACCTGGGCACCCTCGCGGTGACGCTGACGGTCCCGAGCGTGCTCTCCTTCAGCGGCACCACGGCGGTGGGCGTGGTCACCGCGGTCGGCGGCGCGGGCGCCGTGGCGGGCAGCCTGATCGTGGCGCTGTGGGGCGGCACCGCGCGGCGGGCGACCGGCATGGTGGGGTTCGTGAGCGGCGTCGGCCTGGGCGTCGTCCTGGTCGGCCTTCGTCCGTCGGTGACGGTGGCGGCCGTGGGAGCACTCGTCTGGTGGGCGTCCATGAGCATCCTCAACGCGCACTGGCTGGCCATCATCCAGATCAAGGTCGGCCCGGAGCTCCAGGGCCGGGTGCTCGCCACCAACCAGATGCTCGCCGTCGCCATGACCCCGCTGGCCTTCCTCACCGCCCCGCCCCTCGCCGAGTACTTCTCCGGCCTGCTGAACCCGGGAGGGATGCTGGCGGACACCGTGGGACGAGCCCTCGGTACCGGGCCCGGCCGCGGCACCGGCCTGCTCCTCGTCACCTGCGGACTGCTGCTGATCGCCTGGGCCGTCCTGGGCCTGCGCTACCGCCCCCTGCGGTACATGGAGGACGAGCTGCCGGACGCCGTCGCCGGTGCGGAGATCGCCGAGGACCTCGACACCCTGCAGGCCGCGGCCGACCGCGCCATGCCCGGCGGGGGCGGTGACCGGACCGGCCCTGACCGGACCGGCGGTGACGGTGGCAGCGCAGGCGAAGGCTGTGCCGGATGGTTCCGGCGCCGAGGGCGCTGTCACCGACAGCGCCCGAGACCTCGTGCGCGAGCCGCGCGGGATCAGCCCATGACCGTCCGGGCGGCGTTCGCCCGGACCGGGCGCCGGCGGGAGAAGGCGCCCAGGTCGACCACGTTGCCGGTGTGCTCGCCGCGGTAGTGGACCGGGTCGCCGTCGTGGTCGTGACCGGCCTCGACGCGGTCGATCAGGGTGGCGAGGAAGCGGCCCACCAGCGGCGCGTTCTTGAACTGGTTGCCGCTGGTGCCGATCGCGACGTAGTAGCCGTCGAGGGCGGTGCGGTCGTAGATCGGGGTCCAGTCGTCGGCGACGTCGTACACGCCCGCCGCGCCGAGGGGCCGGTTGGGGACCCGCAGCGCGGGGAACCGGCGAGCCGCCCGGGTCACCTGGGTGCGGAAGCGCCGGGCGGTGGGGCGGGGATCGGCCTTGTCCGGATCGTCGATCCACTCGTGCGGGTCGCAGTCCGGCTCGGTCCCGCCGACCAGGAGGTGTCCGCCGGGGGCCGTGCGGACGTAGGTGCCGAGGTCGAGGTCGGCGACCAGGGGGAACGGGTCGGCGGTCCGGACGTCCGGTGCGGCGACCTGGTGGACCTCCTCGCGCAGCGGACGCACACCGATCGTGAAGTCCTCCCCGACCCCCGCCAGCCGGTTGAGGCCGCCCGACCACGGGCCGGCGGCGTTGACCACGACCGGTGCGCCGATCCGCGTGCCGTCGGCCAGACGGATGCCCGTCACCCGGTCCGCGTGCCGGTCGACGGCCACCACGGTGTGGCGCAGGAGGAACCGGGCGCCCAGCTCGGTCGCGGCGTCGGCGAGGTTCTGGGCGGCGAGCTGCGGGTCGTCGACGTACCCGGCGTCCGGGGTGAACAGGGCGCCGAGTTCGCCGGACGGGTCGGCGAAGAAGGCGTCGTCGTCCACCGGCTTCGGCGGCCAGTACCGCCCGGGATCGATCCCGGGAAGGCGCCTGCGCAGCGTCGGGACGTCCCAGCGCTCGTACGGGACGCCGGCGCGCTCGAACAGGACGACGGTGTCGGACGGTGCGGCCTCGGGGGAGTCGAGCAGTACGGCACCGGTGCGGTGGAAGGCGGCGAGCGGGCGGCGGCCGGTCAGCCGCAGGTGGTCGGACCAGGACGTCCAGAGGTGCTGCGCCTCCCAGGCGGTGGCGACGCTCGCGAAGGTGGAGTAGTTGAAGCGGATGATCGCACTGGAGGCGCTGGTGGAACCGTGGCCGACGGCGCCCGCCTTGTCCACGACGACCACCCGCCGCCCGGCGCGCGCCAGTTCGAGGGCGACGGCCGCGCCGATCACCCCGGCTCCGACGACCACGGCGTCCGGTCGAACGACGGTCATGACGGCCCCTCCCCGGGCGGTGGCGTGCGCGGGCTCGGCACGGCGGCGAACAGCGTCCGAGTGTACGGGTGTTGTGATCCGATCGGCGATCAGCTGGGCCTTGATCGGAACGCGGATGTCCGCCGACGGGTCGGCGGACATCCGCACCGCCTGATCCGACACCACCGGCGCCGGCGTCCCTGGACCTTGGGGAGGCGGTCCCCGAGGGCCGCGTCAGTAGATGAGGACGTCCCAGTGGCTGCCCTCGTTGCAGTACAGGTTGCCCGACGAGGCCTTCCACTGCGGGTAGCCGTCGCCCCGGAGGCCGATGTAGGTGAAGCTGTTCTGGATGTAGTTGTCGATGCAGGAGCTGCGGGCGATGTCGACCTTGTAGCCGTTGTAGTGGCTGTAGGTGCCGGAGGCGTGGCCGACCTCGGTCCCGCCCGTGATGTTGATGGCGCAGCCGCTGGCCTGCTTGAGGGTGATGACGGCGCTCACCGTGCCCGAGTTGATCTGGTCGAACGAGGTACAGGTGGAGTTGGACCTGGTGGTGCAGCCCCCACTGGAACTCCACGTGACGCCGGCGTTGCTGAGCTGGCTGGCAGCCGTCGACTGCGACAGCTTGGTGCCGCTGGCGCCGGCCGTGGGCGCCGAGAGCGCGAGGCCGGCCAGGGCCAGGGCGACGACGGTGGCTGCGGTGCGTGGCTTCATCTGCATCTCCCAATGAGGGCGGTGTGCCTCGGACTCGACCCCTCGCCCTCCTGCCGTGCCTCGGCTGGAGGACGGGAGGTCCGGCGCCGGGCCTGGGGAACCGGCCCGGACGAAGGGGTCGTACGCAGTGCTGTGGCGCGGCGGTGCTCCGGCGCGAGGGCCGACCGATCCGTGCGGCGCCACAGCCCGCGTTCCCGGGGAACGAGGGGCGGGCTTCGAGCGCCGGCATCGCTCCAGGATGGCCCATCACTGTCTATGCGGGTAGACCCCGGACTGTGAATTTCGCGTGACGGGGAGCGGCCTTCAGCGCGTCGAAACGCTCCACGGGGCGCACCGCACGATCACGGAACCGGGCCGGCCCCTTCCTCCGAGGCGCGACCCTGCCCGGAACACCTGCCCTGAGCACCAGCCCTGACACCCGCCCGGTCGCCCCCCTTTCGGTCACGGAGGTACGCCCGGTCGGGGTGCCCGGTCGGGGGTGGCGGCGCGGCCGCTGGCGCGTCGTGCGCGCGCGGAGTAGACGACTCTTCGACGCGACGGCAGCGACGGTCCCCGGGGCCGGGACAGGGTGTGGTGGGCCGAGGATGCGACTGGCTCTCGTGACGTGCTTCAACGCGGACTGGCACTTCGGCAAGGTCCCCTCGCCGTACGTGCCGCTGAACCTCCTCGGGCTGGCCGCGGTGGCCCGGCGCAGCGGGCACGAACCGGTGGTGGTGGATCCGACGCTCGCGCTGCTGGAGGGCCGGGTGGGCGACGGGCCCGAGTTCCACCGGGAGGTGGCGGAGCTCATCTGCGAGTCCCGGCCCGACGTCGTCGGCCTCACCACGATGTGCAACTCCTACCCTCAGACGCTGGCGCTGGCCCGGCGGTGCCGCGAGCTGGACCCGGACGTACGGATCCTGCTCGGCGGCCCGCAGGCCTCCGTGGTGGACGTCGCGACCCTGCGCGAGTTCGGCTGGATCGACGCGATCGTGCGCAATGAGGCGGACCGGTCCCTCGTCCGGGTGCTCGACCGGTGGGCGGCGGGCGACGACCTGGCCGGCGTGGCCGGCACCACCTGGCGGGGGCCGGACGGCGGCCCGGTGCGCGAACCCGCCGCACCGCTGCTGCAGGACCTGGACGAACTGCCCTTCCCCGCCTACGACCTGTACCCCTTCGAGCGGACCCTGCAGGACCTCGCGCCGGTGGAGGCGGGCCGGGGCTGCCCGTACGGGTGCACGTTCTGCTCGACCAACGTGTTCTTCAACCGCGAGTACCGGATCAAGTCGCCGGCCCGGCTGATCACCGAGATGCGGCACCTGCGGGACGCCCACGGATTCACCCGGTTCGACCTGGTGCACGACATGCTGACCGTCGACCGGCGGTGGGTCCTGGCGTTCTGCGCCGCCCTGCTCGACGGCGGGCAGGGCTTCGAGTGGGCGTGCAGCGCGCGGACCGACCGGGTGGACGACGAACTGCTGGCCACCATGGCCGCCGCCGGCTGCCGCGGGATGTTCTTCGGGATCGAGACCGGATCCCAGCGGATGCAGCCGCTGGTGCGCAAGCGGCTGCGCACCGACGCGGTTCTGCCGGTCATCCGCTCCGGCACCGACCGGGGGATCTCCTGCACCGCCTCCCTGATCGTCGGCTTCCCGGAGGAGACCACCGAGGACGCGGTCGCCTCGCTCGACCTCGCGCTCGACGTCCTGCAGCTCTCGCCGGACACCCAGGCGCAGATGCACCTGCTGGCACCGCTGGTGGGCAGTCCGCTGTACGAGGAGCACCGCGAGGAGCTGCGCTTCGACGGGCACAGCTCCGACATCTCGCTCTTCCTGCTGGACGAGGAGGAGATCGCGACGGTCACCCGCCACCCCGACATCTTCCCGAGCTTCTACCACATCCCGACGCCGCACCTCGACCGCGACCTGGCCAAGGCGATCTCCGCCGCCACCTACACCTGCCCGACGCTGTTCCTCGCCCTGCGCACCGCCGGCGCCGACCTGCGGCAGGTACTGACCGGCTGGACGCGCTGGCAGCACCGGCACGTCGGCCCGGAGCAGCTCCGGCCGGACTACTACCTCTACGGGTTCGTCCCGGACCTGTGCCGGTACCTGGCGGCCGAAGTCCTGGACGGGCTCGGAGCGTGCGCCCCGGTCCTGCGCGACCTCATGGCGTACGTCGAAACCCGGTACGCCCTGCAGCGCCGGCTGACCGAGGACGGGACCGTCTTCCGGGCCTTCGACTGCGACGTCCGGGAGCTGAGCGCCGCGCTGCGCACCGGTGGCGGCCTCGACGTGGAGGGCGTAGCGTCCGACCTGCTGTTCGTGAACCTGACGGCGTCCCGGGGCCGCGGCTACGCCTTCCTGGAGGTGTCGGTCCCGCGCACCGCCGATCCGCTGGTCCGGCCCGGGGACCGGCTGGAGATCCGCGACCCGGTCCGTCAGCTGCTGACCCGTCCGGAGCTGGTCATCCGCAACACCTCGCAGCGGCGCGCCTTCGCCGCGAAACACCATCTGACCGAGCGCCACGTGACGGCGCTGGGGCTGCGGCGGGAACCGGCCGGTACCGCCACCGGGTGACCGGACCGCGGACCGCCGGGCCGGCCGGACCGGACCCACCGACCGAAGTCGTGCACAGGACACCTGTGCACCGAGACGAAGGAGAGCATGATGGCCGGAGACGTGGCAGCGGAGCGCGGCAAGCCCGTCGGCGACCTGCCGTTCGAGGAGCTGGCGTTCGAGGAGGTCCCGTTCGAGGACCTGCCGGTCGGCGAGCTGGGGCTCGTCGAGCTGGAGTCGCGGGTCGAGGCGGAGGCCCAGGCGAGCGGCGTCACCACGGTCGTCACGACGGTCGTCTCGGGCCGGTGGTAGCCGAACGGCCGAACGGCGGGGTCCGGGTCGAACGGCACGTCGGCTGGCGGGGCGACAACGCCCTGGTGGAGGAGGCCCGGCGGCCGCTGCGGCGCCGGGTCGCCCGCCTGCTGCAGGTGGACGGCCTGCCGGCGACCGCCGGCCTGCCGTCCGAACGGCGGATCGCCGCCGGGGTCGACCCCCGGGTCTTCTACACCTACCCGCTGCTGTTCTACACCGCCTTCCCCCGCGTCTCGCTGGCGCAACTGCGGGCGCTGTCCGTCAGCGGCTCGTACCTCTTCGACTACGTGCTGGCCCTGGACGAGGTACTGGACCGCCCCTCCGCCCGCACCGGGGGCGGCCTGCTGCTGGGCGGCCTCCTCCAGCGCGAGGCGCTGCACGGGCTGTACGCGCTGCTGCCGCCCGCCAGCCCGTTCTGGGGCCACTTCGAGCGCTACTTCGGGCACTTCTGCCAGGCGGTGCTGCGCGAGGAGGCCCGGCACCGCGGCCTGCTCCAGCCCTACCCCGGGGAGGAGTTGGAGCTCGTCTACGCGGGCAAGTCCGCGATCGCCAAGGCCTGCCTCGCGGCCCTCGCCGTGCTCGGCGGGGACGAGCGGCCGCTGGCCGGGCTGGAGGCCTCGCACGACGCCCACTACGTGGCCTTCCAGCTCGCCGACGACCTGGCGGACTGGCGGATCGACTACCGGCGCGGGCACTACTCCTACCCCCTCACGGTGGCGTTCCTGCGGGCCGGCTGGCAGCGGCGGGTGGAGTCGGCCGAGCGGCCCCCGGTGTCCGAGGTGGCCGAGCTGCTCGACCGGGAGGGCGTGGTCGAGGAGGTCCGCGCGCTGGCGCTCGGCCACCTGGACCGCGCCGAGGGCGCGGCCGACCGGATCGCCGAGGGGAGCTGGCACGCCGCCATCCGGACCACCCGGCAGCGGATCGCGGGCCCGACGCTCGGCCTCGACCTGCCGACCGAGCCGCCCGCCACTGCTCCGCCCGGTGCCCCGGCCCGGTCCGCCGCGGCAGTCGGGGCGTTCGGGGTGGTCGGGGCGGCTGCCTGGCGGGGCGACCGGCGGACACCCGCGACACCGGTGGCAGCGTCCTGGCGGCCCTGGCTCGACGCCCACCGGGAGCCGCGCACGCCCGGGCCCGCGGTGCTGGCGGAGCAGTTCCGGGTCCTGGAGGCCGCCGGCCCGGCGCGCACCACGGGCGAGGCCCTGTGCCAGGTCGGCCTGGCGATCGCGGCCTCGCGCCGGGCCCTCCCGCAGTACGGCCTGGCCGAGCATCTCGGCGTTTCCGCAGCCGAACTGGACTGGTTCGACCAGCACGGCCCGTGGCTGGACGGCCTGCTCGCGCTCGGCCTCGACGAGCCGCCCGAGCCGTGGCGGCCGGGCCGCGCGGAGCCGTCGGGCGGGGCGCCGTCGGGCGGGGTGCCGTCGGGCCGGGTGCCGGGCTGGGTGCCGCCGGCGGTCGGCCGGTACCTCGGCCACCGGCTGGTGAAGGGATCCGGCCCGGGCGGCGCCCAGGCCCCCGACGTGCTGCTCCGCGCCTACCGCGCCGAGTCCGTGGCCTAGGACGGAGGCGACCGTGACGCTGCTGCTGATGGAGACCCGTGACACCGACCGGGTGTTCGCCGAGCAGTGGGCGGGCCTGCCGGGCCGCGAGGACCGCCCGTGGGACCCGGCGCAGCCGCTCCCCGGGGCACTCTTCGACCACCTGCCGTTCCTGCTGTACGAGTACTTCGCGACCGTCCCGATGGGCGCGGCCCGACGGGTGGCACTGGCCGCGCGGGCGGGCGGCGCGGCCCGCTTCCTGCGGTTCCGGCAGAGCCGGGGCCAGTGCGCACCGGCCCGGGCCGACCGGGAGTGCGCATACCTGCGGCGTTTCGCCACCCGGCAGTTGGCGGACGACCTGCCGGGCCGGGAGCCGTTCCGGCAGTCGCTCTCCGTCGGTTACCACCGCCCCTGGGACCCGGCCGGCGCCGGGGCGGAGCTCGCGCACACCACCACTGAGGCGTTCGCCGCGCTGGCCGGGACGCCGGAGCCGGTCGGGCCCGTGACCGAGTCGCAGAGCCGCCTCTACGCCGGGCTCGCCCGCTACCGCGAATGCGTCGACTGGAAGGACGACTTCCTGCACGGCCACCCCTCGCAGCTCGTCCCCTGGCTGCTCGCCGAGCTGGGCCTGACGCCCTCGGCGACCCGCGCCGCACGAACCGAGCTGGTCGCCGACGCGGCCCGCCGCTTCCACTACGGCGGCCTCGCCGAACACACCCTCGACGAGGCCGCCGAGCAGCTGTGCCGCGCGCTGGCGGCGGTGACCGACCTGCCGCCCGCGGGCTGGGTGGAGCGGCTCATCGGCTTCTCCGAGTCCGTCCGCCGGCTGCGCGCGGACCTCGACCGGATGCGCCGGGACGGGCTGGCCCGGGCGCGCGCCGCCGCGGCCCCGGGCGGCCGTGCGGCGACCCGGAGGGGCACCGACCCCGGCGCCGCCGTGGCCGTGCCCACCACCGACGCGATCGCCGACTCCCTTGCGGCAGCGGCCCGTTACCTGCGGCGGGAACAGGATCAGGCCGGCCGTTGGGGCGACTTCCTGCTGCTCGGCCAGCAGAGCACCTCCTGGGTCACCGGCTACGTCGGCTGGAACCTGGCGACCGTCGGCACGGCGGCGGACACCCCGGCCGCGGCCGACTCCGGGGCCCCGGCGGACGCCCCGGCCCCGGTGCACCCGACTCCGATGAACTCCCTTGCCGCGGCGGCCGATTGGCTGGTCGCCAACCGCGCTCCGGGAGCCGGGTGGGGATACAACGGCCAGTGGCCGGTGGACGTCGACTCCACGGCGAACGCCCTGCTGTTCCTGACCCGGATCGGCGCGCCCGAACCGCAGCTGTGGCGGCCGGCGTTGGACTGGCTGCTGTCGACGCAGCGACCCGACGGCGGGTTCACCACCATCGTGGACCCGGAGCCCTGGCTCGTCCGGTTCCACTCCGACGCCGGCGACCTGCGCGGTTGGACCTCCTCGCACCCGTGCGTGACCGCCGTGGCCGCCCTGCTGCTGGCCGGCCTGGACGGTGAGCGGGAGCGGCGCGCGGCGCTGCGGGCCGCGCGCCGGCTCCTGGACCAGCAGCGCCCGGAGGGCAACTGGGAGGCCTACTGGTGGGCGGGCGGACTGTACACCACGTGCCGTGCGGTGCAGGCGATCGGAGAGCTGGGCCGCCGTACCGACCTGCCCGGGGCGGCAGCGGCCCGCGCGGGAGCCGCCGGGTGGCTGCTGCGCGCCCAACGCCCGGACGGGGGTTGGGCGCACGTGCCGAACCGCGCGTGCGCCGCCTTCGCCACCGCGCTGGCCGTCCAGGCGCTGGGCGAACTGCTCACGACGCCGCCCGGACGCGACCGCCCGGCCCTCCGAGTGGCGCTCGACCGCGGCACCCGGTGGCTGGTGGAACACCAGCGACCGGACGGCAGTTGGCCCGTCGTGCCGATCCTCCGGGTGCCCCGGCCGCAGCTGACGGAGCCCTGGGAACAGACGTCGTGGACGGAATCGATCGCGGGCCTCGACATCGTCGCCGAGGACTGGCGGCGATTGTTCACCACGGCGACGGCGCTCCGCGCCCTGCACGTCGCATCGCCGACCGGCGGTGCGGTGCCCGCAATCCCGACAGGAGACCTGTGATGGCAACAGAAGAACGGCAGAGCGTGCCCCGGCGGTACCGCGCCACGGGCGCGGACGAGACCCGCCAGCTGATCGCCAGGATCCGCGCAGCGTTCCCGGACGCCACGTTCACCCTGCAGCAGCGCGTCGTGGACGACAAGGGCGCGGTCGCGTTCGTGTGGTCGGTGCGCGGTACCCAGAGCGGCGAGGTGGACGGCTACCCCGCGACCAACGCGCCGGCCACGCTGACGATCGTCACCAGCGCGCTCATCGAGCCGGCCGGTTCACGCTAGGCGACGGGCTCAGGGCGACGGGCTACGGCCTCGGTGGCCCCGGCGCCGGCTCCCGCGGTGACTCCGCCGGAGCCGGCGCCGTTCCGTGGCGCTTCCCCAGCGGTTGAGGGACCGGGTCCGCCGCAGCATCATGAAGGGGGTGGCCCGCCCGGAAGGCGGTCCGGTCACGGGACACCTGTCCGTCCCGTACGCGATTGCGCCCCTCTTCCGCCCCTCGAAACCGTGCGCCGTGCGGGACGTCGTGCGGGACGCCGCGCGGGCCGTTCTGCGGACGGGGACGCCCGGTGAACCGCGCTCGAACGTCCGGAACGAGAATTCGATGACCGAGAACGAAACAGCCATGGCCGCCGGTGACTTCGCCTTTTCCGAGGGGCCGGTGTGGTCGGTGCAGTTCGCCCAGACCAAGCCCGGCCTGACCAACGCCTACCTCGCCAACCTGGGGGCGCGGTGGAAGCCCCTGATGGAGGAGGCCAAGCGGCAGAAGCTGATCCGCGACTACCGCATCCTGGTCTCCCCGCCGACCGGCCGTGACGACTGGAACGTCATGATCGTGACCGAGGTCGAGAACATGGCCGCCCTGGACGGCTACAGCGAGCGGATGGCCGAGCTCTCGGCCCGGCTCGACGGGCCCGACCGGAAGTCGCACGGCTGCGCGCAGTTCCGCGAGCTGCTCGGAATGAGGCTGGCGCGGGAGGTCTTCCTGAAATGACGCACCGCAGTTGACCCGGGCCCCGCCGATCCGGGGCCCCGCCGATCCGGGGCCCCGCCGATCCGAGGCCCGCTGACGCGAGGCCTTCCCGGCGGAGAGTTCCTCGCCCCGAAGGAGGAGAACCATGGAGCGCACGACGGATCCGAAGGACGGCAAGAAGACCCTCGACCTGAAACGGTCCACCGTGGGCAACCTCGACGACCCGCTGCTCACCACCCAGGGCTGGAGCCTGTGGACCTGCGACGAGACGGCGTCGGCACCCGGGGCGCCCGAATCCCGGCGGGGGCGCAGCACGCGGCGCAGGCCCGCGTAGATGCCGCGGAGCCTCCCGGGAGGGCGGGGCGCGGCCCTCCGAGCCGTCCCGCGCGTCAGCCGCGACGACTTCCGCGCACCGCTGCGCAAGGGCGAGCCCCGGGTCGTCCTGGACAACGTACGGGACTGGCCCGCCCTGCACCGCTGGGACGCGGACTACCTGCGGTCCGTCGCGGGGGAGCGGGAGGTGACGGTCCGGGAGACGAACGGGCCACCGCGGAACGTCTTCCAGAACCTCGCGGCCGGCGGGCGGACCTCCTTCGGCCGGTACCTCGACTGGGTACTGGACACCGCCGGAGGGCTGGAACGGATCGCCCGCTCCGGCAGCGGCGCCGGTGAGATCACCCGGGCGGTGTGCGCCGACGGGTTCCGCTGCTCGTACTACCTCGACGCGAAGCTCCGGCAGCTGTCCGAGGACCTGCTCGACGACGCGCCGCCACCCGGCTGGTACCGGCGCGGTCCGATCGACACCAACCTCTGGTGCGGCGTGCTCGGGACCTCCTCCGGGCTGCACTGCGACGTGACGCCGAACTGCAACGTCCAGGTCGTCGGACGCAAGCACTTCGTCCTCTATCCGCCCTCGCAGGCCCGGCGCGTCTACCGCATCCCGCAGATCACGCACTGCCGCTTCGACCCCAACCTCCCCGACTACGAGCGGTTCCCGCGGGCCCGCCGCGCCACCGGATGGCAGTGCACCCTGGACGCCGGTGAGTCGCTCTACATCCCGGTGGGCTGGTACCACCAGGTGACGGTGGTCTCGGCCTGGGCGCTGAACGTCAACTTCTTCTGGTCGCGCCCGCTCGCCCAGGGGCTGTCGGCTCCGCCGCTGTGGCCGTTCCTGCTCCGGCGCCGGTGGGCCCGGCTGCGCGACCGGAGCTGACCGGCCGTGGGGTCCGAAGCGCCCGGCCCCGTCCGGCCCGTGCGGGGCGAGCCTGTGCGGGGTGGGCCCGTGCAGGGCGAACCGGCCTGGGAGGCCGCGGAGTTCTTCGTGCTCCGCACCCCGCTGCTGCCCCTGGAGGCCCTGCTGGGCCTGGGCGAGGGACTGGCCGCCGCGCGGTGCTGCGGGCACCCGGACCTGGTCGACGGCGCCGTCCGGCGCGACCGGTTGCGGGTGCGCGGACGGCTGCGGGAGCTGTACGGCCGTGCCGACGTCCGGGAAGCGCTGTCCGTCGCCTCCTCCTCGCTCACGACGGGCCTGGAAGCCTGGGAGCACTCACCCGCCGGCCGGCGCGGCCGGAACGCCGAGCACAGCCTGCTGCGCTACCTCGCCCGGATGTCCGCCAGGCCGACCCCGTTCGGACTCTTCGCCGGCTGCTCGGTCGGCTCGGTCGACCCCGCGGAAGACGGCCCGACCGCCCTCGAACTCGGACCGTCCTCCTCCTACCGGCGCCGCACCGGCCTGGACTTCGGCTACCTCGGCGCGCTGACCGCCGACCTGCGGCGGCGGCCGGAAGTGCGACGGCACCTGGTCCACCGGCCCAACTCCAGCCTGTACCGGAGTGCCGGGCGGCTCCGATACGTCGAGGTGCTCCGGACGGACGCGGGCCCGACCCATCGGCTGGTCGAGGTCGAGCCGGCGCCGTGGCTCCTCGCCGCCGTCGACCGGGCGGGATCCGGTGCCCGACCGGACGAACTCGTCGCCGCCGTACTCGCCGCCGAACCGGACGTCGAGCCCGGGGAAGCCCGCCGGGCCGTCGAGGAGCTGATCGAGCACCAGATCCTCGTCCCCGAGCTCGTACCGCCCGTGAGCGGGCCCGAGCCGCTGGCGGACCTGCTCGCCCAGGTCCGGCCGTTCGCCGAACAGGCCGGGCTCGGCCCCGTCACGGCCGCGTTGGACGCCGCCCGGCGGCAGCTCGCCACGGCGGACCGGCGGCCGCCCGGTGAGGCGTCCGGCCACTACGCCCGCGCGGCGGCGCTGCTCACCCGCCCACCCGTGGCGGCGGACCCGGCCGGGCCGGCCGGGCTGTTCCGGATCGACCTGGTGAAGCCGGCCGCGCGGGCCGTGCTGGGGCGTGCGGTGGCCGCCGAGGTGCTCCGGGGCGCCCGACTCGTCCACCGCTTGGGCGGCACCCGCCCGGACCCGCAGCTCGCGCGGTTCACCGCGGCCTACCGGACCCGCTACGGCGCCCGCGAGGTACCGCTGTGCGAGGCGCTGGACCCGGAGTCCGGCCTCGGGTTCCCCGTCCGGGCCGCCCCGATGGCCGCCGCCGAACCGCTGCTCGCCGGCCTCGACCTGGCCGGCCCGAACCTGGCCGGCCCGAACCTGGACGGCTTCGACCTCGACGGCCAGGACGCTTCCGGTCGGCCGGTGGACGGTGAGCAGCGCTGGGACGGGCGCCACCGGCTGCTGCTGACCTGGCTGGGCGAGGCGATGCGCACCGGCGCGCGGGAACTCGCCCTCGGCCCGGAACGGCTCGACGCGCTCACAGCCGCCGACGAGAGCACCATCGACCGGCCGCCGCTGCCCGACTCCTTCGGTGTCGTGGCGAGCATCCTCGCCGAGAGCCCGCAGGCGGTGGCGCGAGGGCGCTACCGGGTGCACATATCCGCCCTGGGCGGACCCTCCGGCGCGTACCTGCTGGGCCGGTTCTGCCACGACGGCGACGACCTCACCCGGTGCGTCCGGGCCCATCTGCGCGCCGAGGAGGCACTCAGGCCGGACGCGGTGTTCGCGGAGATCGCCCACCTGCCCGGCGAGCGGATCGGCAACGTCCTGCGGCGGCCGCTGCTGCGCGGCCACGAGATCCCCTGCCTCGGCCGCTCCGGGGCGCCGCCCGACCAGCAGATCCCGCTGACCGACCTGACCCTCGCCCCCGACGGCGACCGCCTGGCGCTGCGCTCCGCCCGGCTGGGGGCCGAGGTCGTCCCGCGCCTGACGTCCGCGCACCACTTCGCCGCCCCCGCGAACCTCGGCCTGTACCGCTTCCTGTGCGCGCTGCAGGCCCCGCAGCAGGCGCGCGGGCTGGACGCCGTCCTCGGGCCGCTCGCCGCCGCGCCGTACCTGCCGCGGATCGTCTCCGGGCGTCTGGTGCTCGCCCGGGCGCGCTGGAACCTGACCGAGCGCCAGCTGGCGCGCTTCGCGGCGCCGTCACCGGGCGAACGGTTCGTCGCCGTACAGGAGTTGCGCCGGGAGATGGGCCTGCCGCGGTGGGTCGCCGTGGCGGAGGGCGACCGGCTGCTGCCCGTCGACCTGGAGAACACCGTCTTCCTCGACATGGCGGCCCGGCTGCTGGCCGGCCGCTCCACGGCCACCATGGCGGAACTGTTCCTCGGCGACGAGGACCTGCTCGCCCGCGGCCCCGAAGGGCGGTTCACCCACGAGGTGGTGGTCCCCTTCGTCCGTACCGGCCCGCACCCGCCCGGGTATCCGCGGGCGCGGCCGCCCGCGCGCCGGGCCGACGCCGGGCCACCGCGTGCCGCCGAAGCGCGACCGTGCGTGCGGAGCTTCCCGCCCGGCTCCGAGTGGCTCTACGCCAAGCTCTACACCGGCTCGGCCGGCGCCGACGAAGCCCTGCGCCGGGTCGTCCGGCCGCTCGTCCGCCGCGCCCTCGCCGAGGGTACGGCGGACAGCTGGTTCTACGTCCGCTACGCCGACCCGGACTGGCACCTCAGGGTGCGGCTGCACGGCGATCGGCGGCGACTGGCCGCCGACGTCCTGCCGGCCCTGTACGACGCGGCGCGGCCGCTGCTCGCGGACGGTGTCGTCCGGCGCGTCCAACTCGACACCTACGAGCGGGAGATCGAGCGCTACGGCGGGCCGGTCGGCATCCGGCTCTCGGAACTCCTGTTCCGGCAGGACAGTGAGGCCGCGCTGCGCACCGTCGAGTCGCTCGGCGCGGAAGGCGGTGCGGACTCCCGCTGGCGGGCCGCGCTGGTCGGCATCGACCGGCTGCTGACCGACCTCGGCCTGCGCAGGGCCGAGAAACGCGCCCTGGTGAGCGCCGCCCGCGACCGCTTCCGCGCCGAGTTCCGGGTGGACCAGGCCGTGCGACGCGGGATCGGCGACCGCTTCCGCCGCGAACGCGCCGCCCTGGAAAGACTGTTGGCGGACCCGGACAGAGACCCGGACCCGGGCGCGGACCCGGACACGGCGGACGACACGTCCGCGGCTGTCCGGTCCCTCGCGGCGGAGCTGCGCGAGGGGGTGCGGACCGGGCAGATCGGCACCCCGATCGCCGCCCTGGCGGGCAACTACGTTCACCTGCACGCCAACCGGGTGCTGCGCTCCGCCGCCCGGGCCCAGGAACTGCTGCTCTACGACTTCCTGTCCCGCCTGTACGCGGCACCGGAAGCCGGAGCGGCCGCCCCGTCGGCCCGGCCGTCGCGGCGCAGCACCATCCCCTCGGAGCCGATCCGGTAGACCGGGGCGAACCCCGCCTCCGTCAGCACCCGGGCGAGCCTCGGATGCTGGTACAGGACGTGGACCTCCCTGGGGGCCCGCTCGATGGAGGCGGTCAGCCGTCCGACGACGGCCCGCAGGGTCTCCTCGGGGAACGGGTCGAAGAGGAAGACGGTGTCGACCCGGTCCGGCACCTCGAACCCGGCCGCGTCCGCGCAGTGCACCTCGGTCCTGCACCTGCCGGCCCCGGCCCGGCGCCCACGCAGGTTCGCCCGGGCCACGGCGCAGAGCTCCGGGGACAGCTCCACCCCGACCGCCTCCCGGAAGCCGTGCCGCGCGGCGAGCAGCAGCGCCCGGCCCTTGCCCGCGCCGAGGTCGAGCAGCACTTGCCGACCGTCCGCGGGCAGCACCCGCACCAGCTCGGCGAACAGCCAGGGGCTCGCCCCCTCGTGCCGGGCCGCCACGTCGATGCCGGTCTCGGTGCCGTGGCGCAGGTCGAAGAGCAGCTCACCAGCACCCAGCCGGACGGCCCGGACGACCCCGACCCGACGGCACACGGCAGGGAACGCCCGTGCGACGATCCCCAGCCGGCCGACGAGTGCGTGGAGAATGACCGATCAACCCCTCGGACGAGGACGGGTGCACGGGCTCGCCTCCAGGCTATCGGGGCCGGGGCCGTCCCGCGCGTGAGGAGCGACCCCTGGCCGGGGCCGGGGCCGTCGTCACGAGCGAAGCGCTGTGACAAGGTGTCACCGCGGCCGGTCCGGCGGCAGCTCCAACGGCTCCAGACCCGCCAACGCCTCAAGCCAGTAGACCAGTTGACCATCAACAACCGATGCGGATAAGTCGTCGCCACCCACAGCCATCGCTCCGAGAACCCTCTCTAGGCGCAGGTCGGCACCCCTCTCGTGCGGGTTGGAGTTCTCTCCGCAGGGCATGCTGGAGAGCTCGCAGCGCACAATGAAGGGGACACATCAAGAATGAAGACAAGCCAGTCGGACAACACTCAAGAACGAGGTGCTCGGCGCTTGGCGGCCGCCGCCGCAACTCCTTCAGGAGCCTCATCGTCACCGTTGGGCGACGACGGGAACTTCCGCATGGTGCGCAGCGGCGAAAGGAGAATCGGAATAAAGGCGAAACAGCCCGCGGCGGCACACACGAAAAGCCCCTGGCGTACCCCGAGCCACCCAGCCACGGCGCCGCCCAGTATGGAGCCGACGGGCATGAAGCTCCAGGTCAGGAATCGCATCGTGGCATTTACTCGCCCGAGATATTCATCGGGGGTCAGGGTCTGTGTGCAGCTGACTTGAGTGACATTGTAGACGACGATCATAAACGCCGTGACACCGTCTGCGCAGGCCGCGATCCAGAGCGTCCAGCCGGATCCGACAAAGGGGAGGACGAGCGCAAGAGGGGAGCCGAGGAGCAGGATCGACCACAGGGCGGGACCGGGGCCGGCCCTCTCGGAAATCCGCCTCGCCAGGAAGGACCCGAGGAGCCCACCCGCTCCGGACACGCTCAGGAAGATTCCGATCAAGGCGGGCGACAGATCGAGCGTCCTCGCCAGGAAGAGCATCATGACCGTGTAAGCGGCATACCACGTCAAGTTCAGCCAGGCGGAGGACCCGGCGATCGCGAGGAGCCGAGAGCTTCCGCGCACCAGACGGAGCCCAGTCCCGATCTCCTGGAGCATGCGGGATTCCGGTCCACGGACCGGCTCCGCCTCTTCGGCGCGAATCCGCGCGATGCAAGCCGAGGAGATCAGAAGGCCGACGCTGGTCACCACGAAGGAGACCGGAGCCGTGAGCAGGGCCACGGCCTGACCGCCCAGTGAAGGGCCACCCACGGCAAAGACCTGCTGGACGCCGGTGAGCTTCGCATTCCCTTCCAGTACCCTGTCCCGACCCACAAGGCTGGGGAGATAACTCTGGTATGCGACGTCAAAGAATACGTTGCACACGCCGAACAGGAGAACGGTGGCGTAGAGCTGCCAGATCGAAAGGAGGTCGACCCACCAGCACAGAGGAATGGAAAGAAGAATGAGAGAACGCGCAAGCTGGCATAGGACAAGGATTCTGCGACGCCGAAGCCGGTCCACCCACACTCCGGCCGGCAGGCCGACCAGCAGGAACGGGAGAGTGAGGAAGGTGGAGACGAGCCCCACTTCGAACTCTCCGGCATCCAGCGCAAGGACTGCGACCAGCGGGATGGCGATCCTCGCCACACTGACACTGGCGGCACTCACTGCCGTGGCGGCGAAGAGCCCCCTGAACCCCCGGTCTTCTAGAATTCCCGGCTTGTCGGTCATGAAGTTACCATCATAGACAACCAGTCACAGTAAATTGGCAACGATTTTGGTCGTGGTGATCCGGCGGTCCGGCCCGGACTCGACGGCGGCGAGCGGGGTGACTGCCACGGGGGGAAGGCCGTACGCACCGTCTCCTGGCTGCTCGGCCACCGCCGGCTGACCGTGCGACAGGAGCGGATCGGCGACCGGGCCAGCGCTACCCCCGTCCCTGCTGCAGCTCTGGCCTGCGACAAGGGACTCGTCGGACTCACCGCATGGGACTCCTGCCAAGGCGATGTGGGACAAGAGGACTCTCCTTCTGCGTAGGCATCCCGCATGGGTTTCGCCGAGACGAACGGAGTGTTGTTGCAATGTAACATTGCACATGTCTCCGCGTGTGGGGCGACGGCTTGAAGGTCAACTACATTCTCGGCACCCGCAGTTCGTGATCATCGGCGCGCCGTCGCGGTGGCGGTGAGGACGTCCAGGTGAACCGCCCCACGGGCGGAAGCGGACGCCCGCGGCTTGCAGGGCGAGGCCGGAGCCGTGCGTGGTGAGCATGTTGTCGGCGACCGGGCCCAGTGCGAGGACGAGCAGGAACAGGAGCGGGGGACCGAACCGGGCGGGCACGATGGCTGGTTGCCGCCCCTCCTTCCAGGGGCACGGAAATCCGTGGGCGGCCTCACGGAAGATCACGTACTGTGTGGCTCCACGCCCCGAGACGAACGGAAGGAGGCGAGTGCCGTGCGGTTCACACCTTTCCAGCGCTCCCTCTTCCGCTGTCCCGGCGTGGTTCGTGAGTTCTGACCGGGAGCGCTCCAAGCAGCCTGTATCCCGGAGGAATCCATGACCGATCGGGTCATCCGCGCGCTCTCCGCGAGCGACGCTCATCTCTTCGACGCACTCCCCGACCCCCTGGGCGCCCGTGAAGGCCATCGGCGTACCCGGTTCCGCTCCGACTGGAAGCGCGTCGCCCTGCGCGACGGCGAGGTTGTCGCACGCGGCGCGTGGTGGGGCGGCCCCGACGACTCGGAGCCCGTCAACATCAACTGGTTCGACGTGGCCGAGGGCGAGGAGGAGGCCGGGGCCGAGCTCCTGCGCTCCGCTCCCTGGCAGGTCGAACTCGAGATCAACCTGCCCGGCGGCTGGCGGGAGAAGGCCGACCTGCGCGCCGGCGCCGAGGCGCGTTTCGCCGCCGCACGAGCCGCAGGGTACGAACTCCTGGTGGAGCGCTTCCTGTACCGCTGGACCCCTGAGCGAGGTCTGCCCGAGCGGCCCGGACGCCTGCGCTTCAGCGCCGAACCCGACGACACCGCGTTCCTCGACGCGTTGCGCCGTATCCACTCCGCCACCCTGGACGCCCACGCGCTCAGGGCCACAGCGGAGGGCGGCCTCGACCAAGCCGCCCAGGAGGAACTCGACTTCTTCCACTGGTGCCCCTCTCCGCGGGAGTGGTGGCAGGTCGCACACACGCCGGAGGGAGACCTGGCAGGCATCCACATCCCGGCCCACAACCCCTCCGGCCCGACCATCGGCTTCATTGGAGTCGTCCCGGAGCAGCGGGGTCGCGGCTACGCCTACGACCTCCTCGCGGAGTGCACCTACGTCCTCGTCGAGCAGGGCGCGGAGTTCGTCACCGGAGCGACGGACCAGGCCAACGTCCCCATGGCCGCGAACTTCGCCAAGGCCGGCTTCCCCGTCGTCCGTGAACGCATCAACTTCCACCCGGCGGGCCGAGCGGCCTAGCGAGGAGTGGCACGCGGTGGGCGGTCCGGTCCGAGGGCGGGTCCGGGCCGCCTGCCGGCGCCGGCCTGCCCGATCCGCCGGCTTCGCGGACCGGGCAGGTGATCAGTTGTCGGGTGGGCCGGGGGTGCTCAGCAGCTCAGATTGTTGCCCGGTACGGTGCCGAGCAGTTGGGTGAAGCGCTGGTAGGCGTTGATCCGGCTCTGCACCTGTGCGGGGTTGCCGCCGTTGCACTCCAGTGAGCCGTTGATGCTGCGGATGGTCTCGCCGAAGCCGTAGCCGTTGACGATCGCGTTGTGGGGGGTCATGGTGCCCGGCCCGTTCTGGGTGTTCCAGTACCAGAGCGCGGTCTTCCAGGCGACGGCCGGGTCGGTCTGCACCAGGTTGGGGTTGCGCAGCAGGTCGATGCCGAGGGCGTCGCCGGCCGCCTTGTAGTTGAAGTTCCAGCTCAGCTGGATCGGGCCGCGCCCGTAGTACGCGGCCTGCCCGGCCGGGCAGCCGTACGGCTGTGAAGTGTCGCAGTAGTGGGGGTAGTTGGCGGTGTTCTGCTCGACCACGTAGACCAGCGCGCCGGTCTCGTGGTTGACGTTGGCGAGGAAGGCCGCGGCCTCCTGCTTGCGGACGGTGTCGGTGCCGGTGGCCGCGAAGGCGGGGTAGGCGGTGAGGGCGTCGATCAGGCCCTGGTACGTGTAGAAGGGGTTCCGGTTCGGGAACATCTGGTCGAACTGGGCCTGGCTGACGGGGAATCCGCTCGGGTTCGGCGTGCCGGTGGACGTGGACGTGGCCGTCGGCGTGGCGGTCGGGGTCGTCGTCGGGCCGGTGCCGCAGCCGCCCTGGTCGGACCAGACGCCGGAGCCTCCGGTGCTGGGCGGCTCGTTCTGGGTCCACCACTTGGCGAGCCAGTTGTGGCCGTTGTAGGAGACGGCGGCGCCGCCGGTGTAGACGGCCGAGGAGTTCCAGGGCGTGGCGCAGACGGCGGCGCTGGCGTTGGCCGCGGGCAGCAGCAGGACCACCGCCAGCGCCGTGGCGACGGCGGAGAGCAGTGCGAGCAGGCGTTTCGTGGACACTTGATCACCCCTTGTGCGGTGTGGGGCCGCACGGTCGTGGAGGTAGGGACGTCGGGGCAGGGGAGCCGGGCCCCGCGGGTGGGGGCACGTCGTGGGGGACGGGCCGACCGGGGTGCGGGCCGGTGCGGGGCTGACCCAGACTCAAGCGGAATGGTCTATACCTGTCAAGGGGTTCCCGGAAAAAGACGCACCCGGCGGAACGGCCGGGGAGCGAACAGGGACAGGGGGCGGCTCCGGCTCGGGGGAGGGGGTGGGTTCGAGGTCTCCGCGCCCCCGCGCGCCGCACAGGCCCGCGACCGAAGCGCGCAGCGGCACGAGCGCCCGGGTATCGGGAAGTCGGAATCGGCACGTGGGTGTCGGCAAGCGGTGCCGGCACGTGGGTGTCGGGTGATCACGGGAGGTTCCATGGGTGAGCAGCGGGAAGTGCCGCCGATCTCGATCTTCTACCGTCGCGACGGGCTCGGCCCGGGCCGGGCACTGGGTGACGCCCAGCGCGGGGACCGGGTTCGGCGCGTCCAGGACTTCTGGCTGCACCGGGTCGGTGAGTACTGGCTCGTCACCCGGCACGCGGACGTCCGGCGCGTGCTGGCCGACCAGGAGACGTTCGCGATGTACGACCCGCAACGCGCTCCGGTGCTGCCGAACGAGCTCCTCAACATGGACCCGCCGGAGCACACGCGGCTGCGCCACGTCCTGACGCCGGAGTTCACCGGGAAGCGGATCCGCTCACTGGAGCCGATGATCCGCACCCTGGTCGGCGAGCTGATCGACGCCATGGAGTCGCGGGGTCCCGCGGCGGACCTGATGGCCGACTTCGCGCTGCCGCTGCCGCTCGGGGTGATCTGCGCGATGCTCGGCGTTCCCGACCCCGACCAGGGGCAGTTCCACCACTGGTCCCGGACCACGCTGGATCTCGGGCTCCCCATCGAGGAACGGCTCGCGGCCGGCCGGGAATCGCGCGCCTACATGGCCTCCCTGGTGGCGGAGAAGCGGCGCAGCCCGGACGACGGGATGATCGGCATGCTCGTCCGGGAGCACGGTGGCGCGGTGTCGGACTCCGAACTGGTCGGCGTCTGCGAGCTGTTGCTGCTCGCCGGCCACGTCACGGTCTCCAACACGATCGGCCTGGGCGTGCTCGCCCTGCTGTCGCACCCGGAGCAGGCCGACCGGTTGCGCGACGCTCGTGAGGCCGATCCGGTGATCGACACCGCCGTCGAGGAGCTGCTGCGGTACCTGTCCGTGTCCAGCACCGCGCTGGCCCGGACCGCGCGGTGCGACACCGAGGTCGGCGGCGTGCCGATCAAGGCCGGTGACCAGGTCGTCTGTCAACTGCCGGTGGCCAACCGCGACCCGGCGCTCGGCGCCGGGATGGACCGCTTCGACATCGCGCGCAAACCCGTGTCGCACCTGGCCTTCGGGCACGGCGCGCACCACTGCCTCGGCGCACCCCTGGCCCGCGCCGAACTGCGGATCGCCGTGCCCGCGCTCCTGCGGCGACTGCCCGGCCTCGCGCTCGCGTGCCCCGTCGAGGACGTGCCCTACCGCGTCAACAACGAGGTCTACGGTCTCCACGCACTGCCTGTCACCTGGTGACCCGTGACACCGGCGGGAGGAGGACGGTGCCGGGCACGGTGCGACGGACGTCCGCCCCGGCCTCCGGCACCTCGGCCGCACCGCCCCGGCAGGTCGGAGAGCGGTCTCACCGAGCGCGACACCACCGTCATGACCTGGAGCCGGCCCCACCCGGCCCGCATACTGGCGGGAGCCGACGGCATCCCGGTCCACGGCGACCAGCGCTCGGAGCGGGACGTGGGACGCGGGACGAGGCAGGTACTCGTTCCGGCGCGGGTGCCGGGGCGTCCGCCGTCCACCGACGCCGATGAGGAAGAACCCGCCATGACCTACACCGTGGATTTCGGCACCGTCTCGACCGTCGGCCTGGAGTCGTCACCCGTCGCGGAGGCGCTGGCCGGTCTGCGGGCGAACGAGGCCCGCTATTTCAGGAACAAGTACGACCACGTCTTCACGGTGGAGCCGGCCGGCGACGCCCAGGAGGCCGTCGACTGGGTGCACCGGATCCTCAAAGAGGAACGGGACATCGTGATCGCGTCCCGCCCGCTGGAGGCCACGGCCTTTCAGGTCGAGAACATCCGCATGGCCTATGTCTTCTACGAGAGCGGGCTGTCGATCAACGTGATGTACACCGTCGACGACGCCAAGAAGCGAGCGGTCGGGTTCAAGCTCTCCGAGGGGATGGATATCCCGGAGGAGCTCGCCTCCCGTTTCAAGTTCGCGCGGCAGAAGTCGAAGCTCGCCGGTGTCATCCGCGGCTCGTTCTTCGTCGTCAAGAACGAGTACTGACCGCGGCACCCCCGCGTCCGGCGGCCCGGCCCCCCGGGGCGGGGCGACCGGGGCGGG
>NZ_JBSHAP010000011.1:0-40212 GCF_053611565.1 Kitasatospora sp. NPDC054795 | reverse complement strand
CTTTACTCCGCCCCGGGCAACATGTCCACCCTCGGGGGTGACACGGGCGCCAGTTTCTCCTCCCACAACACCGTGCCCGCCCGCCCCCCCCCCCGGGGCGGGCGCCCCCCCCCGGGGGGCCGGCCCGACCGGGGCGCCGACCGGGGGTCCGGGCCGCTCCCGGTGTCACGATTGCTCCCCCGCCCGCAGTTCGGTGGCGATCCGGCGCCGGCCGGCGACCAGCGTCTCCACCACCACCCCGAGCCCGACCAGCAGGGCCAGGCCCGCGGTGGGCAGCAGCACCGGCATCAGTACGGGGACGACGACGTCCCCGACCTTGGCACCGACCAGCGTCGAGATGTCGAAGGCGCCGCCCAGCAGTGCGACCGCCGCCAGTGCGACCAGGCCGCCGCCGACGGCCGCGGCCAGGGTCTGCGGCAGCGCCTCGGTCATGATCAGTGCCAGCCCCTGCCGGGGCCGCATTCCCATGGTGCGCAGCCGGGCGAGCACGGCCGTGCGGTCGGGCGCGGCCCGGAAGAGCGTCAGCAGGACGGCGAGCAGGGCGAATCCGGCTCCGGCGGCGGCCGCGTACCGGAACAGCCGCCCGGCGGCGTGCTGCAGCGGGTCGTCACCGAGCGCGGCGGCGGTCTCCCGGCTGCTGTGCACGGTGTATCCCGAGGGCAGGCCGTGGGTGTCCTTGCCGACGGCGGCGGCGTCGTCCGCGATCAGCTTGGCCAGGCCGACCGGCCGGTCCCCGCTGTTGTCCCGCAGGACCGTCCTGACCCGGTCGGGGTCGATGTCGCCGACGGCGAACCACGTGTTGACCCGCCTGGTGTCCGGCAGCCGTTCCCAGGCGGGGCCGGCGGGAACGACGACGAACGGCTTGCCCGGGTCCGGCAGTGCGGGGGTGGCGCCGACGACACCGGCGACGGTGAGGCGCAGGTCGTTGCCGTTGGGCGTGCGCACCCGGGACTGCCCTGCGGCCAGGCGTTCGGCCAGGTCGCGGCTGACCAGGGCGGGCACCGGGGTGTCCCGGCCGCCGCCGGACGTCCCGGCCAGCTTCGCCGGATCGAACCCGCCGGCCCCGAGGGCCCGGGCGATCTCGGCGTACGCCGCCGGGTCGGTCACCACCACCAGGTTGGCCTCGGTGTAGTCCCGGTCGGTGGCGAAGAAGCGGGCTCTGGGCTCGATCCAGGCCGCGGTCGAGGCCCGGACGCCCGGCAGGGCGGCGGCGGCCCCGGTGAACGGCTCGGTCAGGGTGGCGTAGTCCGGGAGGGAGACGCCGATGTCCCCGCCCGTGGTGATGCGCGCGGCGCGGGTCCGCACGTGGTCGACGGTGTCGAGCACGGTGGCGCCGAAGCCGGTCGTGGTGACGGCGATCAGCAGGGCGAGCAGCGGCAGCACGGAGGGTTTGCGGCGGCCCGAGCCGTCGCGGGCGGCCCGGGCGAGGCCGAGGAAGCCGATCGGGCCGCGGCCCCGGCCGGCGAGGGCGGCCAGCCGGCCGACCACCACCGGCTCGATCCTGGCCAGCACCAGTCCGCCGGTGACGGCGAGCAGGAGCGGTGCGGCGACCAGCAGCGGGTCCACCCCGGCCCCGGGGTGGCCGACGCCCCGGCGCCGGACCTCCGCCACGGCCGCGGCGGTGACCGCCAGGACGGCGAGTTCGCCGACCAGTCGGCGGCGGCCGCCGGCCGGCCGTCGACGGGACCACAGCAGGGCGGCGCGGACCGGAAAGGCCAGCAGCGCGATCAGGGACGCGACCAGGGCGGCCGGTACCGCGCGGTCCCACCGGGGGGTGGGCAGCAGGACCAGGGCGAGGGCCGTGGCGAGCACGGCGGCGGGCAGGACCGTGACCGCCCCCTCGCCGATCAGCCGTCGCAGCACCCCGGCGAGGGAACCGCCGCGAGCCCGGAGCAGGCGGATCTCGGCGGCGCGCCGGTCGGTGCTGAGCGCGGCGGCCAGGAACAGCACCACGGTGGCGACGCCCGCGACGCCGGCCGGGCCGATCGCGCTGAGCGGCAGCGAGGCCCGGTAGCGCTCGTCCGCCCGGGTGAGGACGTCGGGCAGGCCGGAGACGGTCTGCAGGTCGGCGCGTCCGGTCGCGTCGAGGAGGGCGGTGGCGTCGCGCCCGGTCAGGAAGGAGCGGATGACGTCGCGGGTGCGGTCGATCCGGTCGGCGTGCAGCGAGGCGGGGTCGACGGGCAGCCGCCAGAAGTTCTCGGCGGTCGAACCCCAGCGGACCAGCGCGGGGAGGCTGCCGCCGTCGACGAACCCGCTGGTCGTCCAGTGCTCGTGGTCGGGCTTGGTGTTCAGGCAGGCGCGGGCCGGGCAGCCGAGGTCGTCCCAGAACGGGTCCTGGGGGTCGTTGACCCGGTAGAGGCCGACCACCACGGTGGTCCGCCTGGCGCCGGAGCTCTCGACGCCGTTGTCGATGACGTCACCGAGTTTGATGCCGATGGTCTCGGCGGCCCTCTCACTGACCACGATCGGCAGCGGACCGCCGACGGCGCCGGGGGTCGGCCAGGTGCCGTCGGTGAGGGTGGCCCGGGCGGCCAGGTCGTGCAGGTGGAGCAGGCTGAGGGCCGGGTAGGGCTCCTTGTCCGAGATGTGGGCGTACCCCGGATTGGCCATGGAGTGGTCGCCCAGGGCTCGGGCACCGTAGGCCTGCCCCGCTTGGGACGGCGTCAGCCGCCAGCCGATCTGTTCGACCAGTTGCCGCTGCACCCGGTCGAGTTCGACGTCGGTGTCGTCGTCCCGGGTCCTGGAAGTCGTCTGCAGGCTGGTCTGGTTGGGGCCCTTCCCGTTGACGAAGTCCTGGAGTGCCGTGTCCGCGCCCCGGTCCGCGATGCGGGGGAGGGCCGCCGCCAGGAAGACGGTGACGAACGCGAGGGCCGCCATGAGCAGCGCCGACAGCGGGTTCGCCCGCAGCCTGGTGCGGACCCAGCGCGGTGGGCGCCGGGCGGAGTCGCGGGTGGGCACGGGGGTGCCGGCCCGGGCGGTCACTTCTCCTCCACGTGGCGCAGCCTGCGCACAACGAAGCCGTGCATCACGTTCCTCCCCCGGTTGCGCCCCGGTCGCCTCCCGGCCCGCCCGTCGATCCGGTCCGGGGACGTCGGCTGCGGACGGGCGCCCCACGGGCCCGACCGGCGCAGTGATCACCGGCATTCGGTCACCGGATAGCGGACGATGCTGTCAGATTCGATCCGGGAACGGAAGGGACTTGCGCGATTCACGTGAGCAGGGGGCGAATTCCTCGTACGGTCCTCGGCCCAATAAGGGGACAAGCCATTGAAATGGCGTGCACACTCCACAGGTCGGGCCGTCTCGCACCCCTTGTGACCAGGGGACTTTCCTTTCACGAATTCCCCGCCCGGGACGGTGAACCGAAGAAGCCGTCACATTCGTTCGCCCGGCCGCACCGTCGGGCCGTCATCGCACCCGAGGGCCGCTCCCGCTTCGGCGGGGCCGAAACGACGGGGCGGCCTCTTCCGTGGGTTGTCGCTGGACGGTCGTGGTTCGACCGCCAGGTCCTCCCGGATTCCTATGCGCTGTCCGGCAGCCCGGCCTTCGGTCGCAGCAGGGCCGGCGTCGGCTTCGCGCCCGACAGCCGTACTGCGGCGCCGCGGGCGAGGTCGAAGGCGAGCGCCGGGTCGTCCGTGCGGGTCCACGGCGGGCTGCCGCACCACGGTCCGATCGCCCGGAACTGCTTCAGGGCGATGCGGTGGAGCCCGGCGATGCCCGCGTAGTGGGCGAGCAGGTGCCGCAGGTGCGGCAGCCGGTTGTGGTCCGGGCGGACCCGGGCCAGCGCGGCCGCGACCTTGCGCACCGGGTCCCTGCCCAGTTCGCCGGCCAGTGTGGTGCCGAGGGTGCCGCGCAGCTCCAGCTCGTACAGCGCCTGCAGGTAGAGGCCGGGCAGCGGGTTGCCGGTCGGGGCCTTCCTGAGCGCCCGCTTGGCGAAGGCCAGCATCTTCTTGTCCGAGCCGGACCACTTGGCGCACCAGTACTGCATGGCCTGCCAGTGGCCCTCGTAGTGGAACGGCGCCCGCTCGACCAGCCCGCGCCACAGCTCCTCGAACTGCTTGGGCGTGTACTGCGCGCCGCGGGCGGCGGTCACCATGACGACCCAGGGGCCCGGGTCGGCGGGGGCCAGGAGGGCGGCCCGCTTCGCTGCCTCGACGGCGGCGGGCAGCATGGCCCGGAAGGTCAGCATGGCCTCCTCGGGCACCTCGTGGTCGTCCCGGGAGCCGCGGACCGTCCAGGCCGCCTGCACCATCCGCCCGGCCTCCAGGGTGGCCGCGTCGCAGTTGCCCGGCTCGGCCGCGCGCCAGGTCTTCAGCCAGCTGTCGTTCCGGTCGGCGATGGAGTCCAGCAGGTCGAGTCGGTACCAGCGCTCGTCCCAGTCCTGCCCGGCGGCCTCGACGTACGCGGCGGCGGGCCTCCAGTCCCCGGCCCAGGCCGCCTCGGCGATCGCCAGGGACTCCTGGCGCAGGTGCGGGGGCGGTGGCGGACCGGCGCGTCCCGGGTCGAGCCGGTCGCGGGGGGCCATGCCGTACGTGGGCGCGTCGAACTCGGTCAGGGCCCAGTTCCGGGCCCTGTTTCTACGGAACCTGAGGACGGCGGCGAGGACGATCATGCCCAGCACACCGAGGATGAGGTACGTCACGGCGGAGCATCATCCTTGATCGCGGCTCGTGCGGGCAACGCGATTGGGCAACGCGACGGCCGGGCGGTGTGCTCCGGTGACGGCGGGCGCGCGGACGGACGGGGAAGAAGATCCAGGCTCTTGCCCCGGCCGAATTAGTCATCTTAACTAGGCATCCAGAGGCGTTGATCCACTGCACGTCGTCATCGCCGGCTTCACGGGCACCCTTGTGTGCCGCCCTGGACCGCCCGGGCTCCAACGGATGCCGACCGTCCGTCACCCCGGGGTTCCGCGCGCGTTCGAAGCGATTCGAGCGATTCGAGCGATCCGATCGGGGGCCTCGGTCCAGGCGATCCGATCCGCACCACCGGGGTCACCGGCCGCTCCCCCCACGCACCGCCACCGCGCCGTCGACCCCTGCAACGACCCTCCCCCAGGAAAGGTCCGGCCTTGTCGGAGACGTACGAGCCCCACGGCACCACCACCGACCAGGCGGCGGCCGGGGTCCGGCTTCCGGAGCCCGCGCCGGGACAGCAGCGGCTCTGGGCGCTGTCCCAGCTGGACGGCGCCAACGCCGCGTACAACGAGACCCTGGCGTTCACCCTGCGCGGAACCCTCGACCGGGCGGTGCTCGCCCGCGCGCTCGACGAACTGGTCTCCCGGCACGAGGTCCTGCGCACCCGGCTGGTCGCCGGCGGAGACGGTCTCCACCAGCTGATCGGTCCGCCCGACTCCGGCTACACCCTCGCGGTGGACGACCTGACCGGGCTCCCGGACGCCGGGGCGCGCGTCACCGCCCTGCAGCGCGCGGAGTCCGACACGCCCTTCGACCTGAGCCGCGGCCCGCTGGCGCGCGGCCGCCTGATCGTCCTGGCCGAGCGCCACCACGTGCTGCTGCTGACCCTGCACCACGCGGTCTTCGACGGCTGGTCGATGACCGTGATGCTGCGCGAACTCGGCACGCTGTACACGGCCTTCCGTGCCGGCGCGCACTCCCCGCTGCCGCCGCTGACCCTGCAGTACGCCGACTACACCCGTTGGCAGCGGGAGTGGGCGTCCGGGGACGAACCGGCGGTGCAGGCCGCCCACTGGAGGGAAGCCCTCGCCGGCGCCCCGGCCCTGCTCGAACTGCCCACCGACCGCCCCCGACCGCCGGAGCAGGACCACCGCGGCGGCCGGGTGCCGCTCTCCATCGGCGGGGAACTCGGCACCGCCCTCACGTCGCTCGCGCGCCAGCAGGGCGGAACCCTGTTCACGGCCGTGCTGGCCGGCTGGTCCGTGGTGCTGTCGCGGCTGACCGGGCAGAGCGACATCGTCGTCGGAGTCCCGACGGCGAACCGCCGCCGAGGCACCTTCTCCGACCTGATCGGATTCTTCGTCAACTCCCTGGCCGTGCGGGTCGATCTGGCGGACTCGCCAACCGGGTCGGCCGTGCTGAAGCAGGTGCGCGGTGCGCTGCGGGCCGCCCTGAAGCACCAGGACCTGCCGTTCGAGCAGGTGGTGGAGCTGATCAACCCGCCGCGCAGCACCGCCCACACCCCGCTGTTCCAGACCATGGTCGCCAGGCAGCCCTCCCGGAAGGGCCTGCTGGAACTGCCCGGGATCGAGGTCGAGCCGCTCGGCATCCCGTACGCCGGGGCCAAGTTCGACCTGGCCCTGTCGCTGGCGGAGGAGGACGACGGCCGGGTGGTCGGCCATCTGGACTACGCCGTCGCGCTGTTCGACCACCCGACGGCCGAGCGCTACGCGGGCTATCTGCTCCGCGTGCTGGCCCAGTTGGTCGACCGGCCCGACCTGGGCGTGGACGAGCTGGAGCTGATGGACGAGGAGGAGCGCCGCCGGGTGCTGTCGGAGTGGAGCGGCGCCGACCGCGCCGCCCACCGGGACGACCGAGGCGAGGGCGCCCACCGGGAAGACCGTGACCACGAGTCGGCGACGCCCGCCGCTGCCGCCCCGGCCGGGTTGGTCGAGCGCTTCCAGGCCCAGGTCCGAACCCGCCCCACCGGTCCGGCCCTGGTCCGGGAGGGGGAGCGGCTCGACTACGCCGCGCTCGACCGCCGTGCCAACCGGCTGGCGCACGCGCTGATCGCCCGCGGCGTCGGCCCGGACCAGGTGGTCGGCCTGCACTCCGGGCGCTCGACCGAGCTGGTGGTGGGCGTCCTCGGCATCCTCAAGGCGGGCGCCGCCTACCTGCCGCTGGACCCGGGGCAGCCGGTCGAACGGCTGGCCGCGATGGTCGAGGACGCGGCTCCGGCCCTGGTGCTCAGCGACGCCGACGTGCCGCCCGGGGACTGGCAGCCGGTGCGGGCGGTCGAGGCCGAGGCGGAGCGCGACGACGCGCCGGGGATCAGCGTCGGGCCGTCGCAGCTCGCCTATGTCATCCACACCTCCGGCTCCACCGGCCGCCCCAAGGGCGTGGCGGTGACCCACGGCAGCGTCCTCAACCTCTTCGACACCTGGCTGGCGCGCTTCGGGGCCACCCCCGGCGAGGCGGCCTCCGCCTGGTCGAGCATCGGATTCGACGCCTCGGTGCACGAGTTGCTGATGCCGCTCACCACCGGCGCCGTGCTGCACCTGGTCCCCGACGAGCTGCGCGGCGACCCGGAGGAACTGCTGGGCTGGATGCGCGAGCACCGCGTCGTGCAGGCCTTCCTGCCGCCGTCCTACGTCACGTGGATCGACGAGGACCCCGAGGCGCGCCTGGACGGGCTGGTGCTCCGTCAGCTGCTCACCGGGGTGGAGTCCCTCCCGGAGAAGGCGCTGCACCGCATCCAGCAGGCGCTGCCCGGCCTGCGCGTCTGCTACGGCTACGGTCCCACCGAGGCCACCCTGTACAGCACCGCCTACACCGACCCGCGGCCGCTGGACCGGCCGTGCCCGATCGGCCGCCCCCTCGACAACACCCGCCTCTACCTGCTCGACCGGCGGCTCCGGCCGGTGCCGACCGGGGTGACCGGCGAGGTCTTCCTCGGCGGGGCGAGCCTGGCCCGGGGCTACCTGCACCGCCCGGACCTGACCGCCGAGCGCTTCGTCGACGACCCCTTCGTGCCCGGTGAACGCCTGTACCGCACCGGGGACCTCGCCCGCTGGCTTCCGGACGGCAACGCCCAGTACCTCGGCCGCGGCGACGACCAGGTCAAACTGCGCGGCTTCCGGATCGAGCCGGGGGAGATCGAGGCCGCGCTGCTGGCCCTCCCCGGCGTGCGGGAGGCGGCGGTGCTGGCCGACCGCGACGCCGCGGGTGAGCCGCGCCTGGTGGCCGGCCTGGGCCGGGGCGACGCGGAGCCGCGCCGACCGCACGAGTGGCGTGCCGCCCTGGCGCGGCGGCTGCCGGACTACATGATCCCCGCGCTCTTCGTGGAACTGCCGCGGCTGCCGCTCAACCGCAGCGGCAAGCCGGACCGCGCCGCGCTGCTGGACGCGGCCCGCTCCGCGACCCGTGCCCGGGTCAACACGGCGAGCCCGCGGGACCACGTGGAGATGACGCTGCACACCATCTGGCGGCGGGTGCTGCTCCACCCCGGCATCGGGATATCCGACAACTTCTTCGATCTGGGCGGCACTTCCATATCCGCCATCAAGGTCGCCCTGGCCGTCCGTGAGGAGTTCGGCGAGACCCTGCCGATCCGCGACCTCGTGCAGAACCCGACCATCGAGGCCCTGGCCGAACGGCTCCGGGCGGGGGCGTCGGGCGCACCGGACGGCAATCTGGTCGAGTTCCGGCGGGGGGACGGACGACAGCGGGTGGTCTGCGTCCACCCGGCCGGCGGTACCGCCTTCTGCTACCTGCCGCTGGCCGCGGCGCTGCCCGACCGGGTCGGCGTCCTCGGGGTGCAGTCGCCCGGGATCAACCCCGGGGAGACGCCGCTGCCCACGGTCGAGGCCATGGCAGAGCAGTACCTGGCGCTGGTCGACCCCCGTCCGGACGAGGCGCTGGTGCTGTGCGGGCTCTCCTACGGCGGCCTGGTCGCCCACGAGATGGGGCGCCGACTGGCCCGGGCCGGGCACACCCGGTTCAGCGTGGTGCTGCTCGACACCCACGGAACCGAGGACACGGAGCAGCTCGCCTCGATCGAGCCCGTGCCGATGGCCGAGTTCCGCGACAAGCTCATCAGGTTCAACGGGATGTACCCGGGGATCGAGGACGAGCAGATCGACCGGTACTTCCGCATCTACAACCACAACCGGATGACCGCCCGCGACTACCGGACGCCGCCCTCACCGGCCCGGCTGGTGCTGGTCGAGGCCGCCGGGGACGCGTCGGCCGCCGGGAACGCGGACCGGGAACAGGAGGAGCAACCGGCGCGTGCCGTACGCGCGTTCTGGCAGCGGCGGGCCGGCGGCGGCCTGCTGGTCGAGCCGGTCGCCGGCGGCCACTGGGACCTGCTGGAGAGCGCGGCGGTGCCCCGGATCGCCGAGCTGATCGCGGCCGAACTGGACCGCCATCCAGTGCCCCCGCCGCCGCCCGCCCCGGCTGCGCCCGTACCCGGACAGCCGTCCGCCGCGTCCGCCGGGGAGGCCTGATGACCGCCGAGAGCGTCGCGGGCGCAGCCCCCGTCACGCCCACGGCCACCGGCCTCGCCCTGGCGGTGCACCAGCAGGCCCTGCGCACCCCCCGGGCCGTCGCGCTGGTCGACGGCGACGTCCGGCTGGACTACGCGGGCCTGGAGGCCGCCGCCGCGGCGGTGGCCCACGGGCTGCGCCGTGCCGGCGTCCGCCCCGGTGAGGCGGTGGCGGTCTGCCTGCCGCGCTCCTGGCAGCTGGTCTGCGTCATGCTGGGCGTCCTGCGGCTCGGCGCCCTGGTCGTCCCGCTGGACGCGCAGAGCCCTGCGGAACGCCGACGCCACATCCTGACGGACTCGTCCAGCGTGGCCGTGGTCCACGGCGGGACGGCACCCGTCGACCTGCCGGGCCGGGTGCGCCCGCTGGCGGCGGCGGCGCTGCTCGCGGCCGGACCGGGCGACCGGGAGGCGGTCTTCACCGGGGCGCCGGTCTCCTTCCTCTTCTACACCTCGGGCACGACCGGCCGCCCCAAGGGCGTCGAGGTGCGGGACGCCGGCATCCTGCGGCTGGCGAGCCCGGGGTACATCCGCATCGAGCGGGGAGCCCGCTACTCCTGCCTGTCCAATCCGGCGTTCGACGCCTTGAGCTTCGAGGTCTGGGTGCCGCTGCTGACCGGCGGCTGCTGCGTCGTCCTCGGCGACGAGGCCGTCCAGACGCCGCACCGGCTGGCCGCCGCCCTGCTGCGGGAGCGCATCGACACGGCGTTCGTCACGGTGGCCCTGTTCAACGCGGTGGTGGACACGGAGCCGTCCTGCTTCGCCGGGGTCGGACAGCTGCTGGTCGGCGGCGAGCAGCTCAACGCCCGGCTGATCCGCCGCTGGTACCGGCACAACGCGGCGGCCCCCACCCGGCTGCACAACGTCTACGGCCCCACCGAGGCCACCACCTTCGCGCTGTGCCATCCGATCCCGCGCGACTTCGACGGGGACCTGGTGCCGATCGGACGGGTGCTGCCGCGGACCGGGGCCGTGCTGGTGGCCCCGGACGGCGACCGGCTCGCGGCGCCCGGGGAGGTGGCCGAACTCCATCTGTCCGGCGCCGGTCTCGCGGCCGGCTACCGCGAGCTGCCCGAGGAGACGGAGCGCCGGTTCGTCCGGCTGCCCTGGTACGACGACGGCCGCACCACGCACTACCGCACCGGCGACCTGGTGCGCGCCGGCGCCGACGGCCTGATCGAGTACGTCGGACGCGCCGACCGCCAGGTGAAGGTCCGCGGCTTCCGGATCGAGCCCGGCGAGCTGGAGCGACAGATCGTCACGCATCCGGCGGTGCGGCAGGCGTACGTGTGCACCCGCAGGCTCGGGGAGGACGGCCCGAACGAGCTGCTGGCGTACGTCGTGCTCGGGGAGGAGGTCCCGTTCGAGGAGTTCGACCGCCATCTGGCGGCCGGGCTGCCGGGATACATGAGGCCCCATCACATCCACCGCGTGGACGCGCTCCCGCTGAACGCCAACGGCAAGGTCGACCGGGCCGCCCTGCTGCGCCGGAACGACCGGCCCTGGCGCGGTCCGGAGGGCGACCGGCCGGGCGGCGCGGCCGTCACCGCGCGGCAGCGTGAGGTGCTGGCCCTGGCGGCCGAGGTGCTCGGGGTGCCGGACCTGCGGCTGGACGACCTCTGGATCGCCTCCGGCGGCGACTCGCTCAAGGCGCTGCGGCTGCGCTTCGAGGTGCGCCGGCGCTGGGGCTGCGAACTGCCCCAGGCCCGCGTGCTGACCGGGGACGTGGCGGGGATCGCCCGGGCGGTGGTGGAGGCCGGAGCCGCCGACCCGCCGTACCCGGTGCCGCCCGCGCCCACCCGGGCACGCTCGGCGTCCGCCACCAGCGAGCAGCAGCGCCTGTGGCTGCTGCAGCAGCGGGCGCCGAGCTCCCGGGCCTACGCGGTGGAACTGGCCTTCCGTCTGGACGGCCCGGTCGACTCCGACGCGTTGCGCGGCTCGCTGCGGGAACTGGTGCGGCTCCACGCGGCCCTGCGCACCGCCTTCGAGGCCGCGCCCGAGGGCCTGCGCCAGCTGGTCGGGGACCCGTACGACCCGTGGACCGAACCCGGCCTGGGGGCCGAACCCGGCCCGGGGGTGGTCGGCATCGGCGGCGAGGACGATGCGCGCGCCCTGGCGGAACGCTTCTTCGCCACGCC
Organism: Kitasatospora sp. NPDC054795; assembly: GCF_053611565.1. Classification (NCBI taxonomy): domain Bacteria; kingdom Bacillati; phylum Actinomycetota; class Actinomycetes; order Kitasatosporales; family Streptomycetaceae; genus Kitasatospora; species Kitasatospora sp. NPDC054795. Next base: position 28,894 of record NZ_JBSHAP010000011.1, on the reverse strand, counting down.
GTTCGACCTGGCCCGCCCCCGGATGCTGCGCGCCTGCTGGCTGCCGCAGGACGGGGGAGGGGTGCTGCTGCTCCACCTGCACCACATCGCGGTCGACGGCTGGTCGCTCAACGTCCTGCTGAACGACCTGTCGTCCGGCTACCGGCACGCCCTCGGCGGCGCCGCCGAGGCCCCGCGGCGGACGGACACCGCCCCGGTGCCCACCCCGCTGGACTACGCCGCCTGGCAGGCCGACTGGTTCGCCGGCCCCGCCTACCTGGCCCAGCGCGCCGAACTGCGGGCCCACTACGCCCGGTCGGAGGAGGCGGTGGACCACGACCCCGGTGACCGGGCCGGAGCCCCGCCCTTCTCCCGGGCCGGCCTGCTGCACACCTCGCTGGACGTCGTGCGGCGCGCCGCCGTGGACCGGATCTGCGCCGAACTGGGCATGACCCGCTTCGAGTTGCTGCTCGGCGTCTTCGCCTGGAGCCTGTACGGGGCGACCGGCGCGACCAGGCCGCGGATCGCCGCACCGGTGGCCAACCGGCCGGTCCAGGAGTTCGAGGGCAGCGTCGGCATGTTCGCCAACACCGTGCTGCTGCCGCAGGCCGTCGCGCCCCGCGAGGAGCTGCGCGGCCAACTGCTGCGCCAGGGGGCCGAAGCCCGCCGGGTGCTGGACCGCCAGGACGTGGCGCTGGCCGACGTCCTGGCCGACCGGGAGCCGGCCGGGGGCGACTCCCCGTTCGACTACCTGTTCGTCCTGGAGAACACCGACTTCGGTGCGCTGGCCCTGCCCGGCTGCGCCGCCCGCCCGCTGTGGTGGGCCCCGGCCGAGGCCAAATGCCCGATGACGCTGTCCGTGGTCGAGCACGAGGGCGGTCTCGACTGCCTGTGGGAGTACGCCGACGACCGCTTCGACGCCGCCGAGGTGGCGGCGATGGCGGGCCTGTTCCGGCGGGGTCTGGACCTGCTCGCCGACGGCGGGACGGCGACCCCGGCCGAGCTGGCGGCACCCTACCGCCGCGGACTGCCGCAACCCGGTCGCGGCGCCCCGGCGGTTCCGGCGTGGACGACGGTGGCCGAGGGCTTCGCCCGGCAGGTCGCCCGCAGACCCGAGGCACTGGCCCTGATGTCCGACGGCCGACCGGTGAGCTACGCGGAACTGGACGCCCACGCGGCGGCGCTCGCCGCCGAACTGCGGGCCGACCACCCGCTGCCGGACGGGGACGACCGTCCGTGCTGCGTCGCGCTGCACCTGGGGCCGTCGGTCGAGCACGTGGTGGCGCTGCTGGCGCTGGCCAGGCTCAACGTGACCATCGTGCCGCTCGACCCGTCCTATCCACCGGCCCTGCGCCGCCAGGTGCTGGACCAGGTGGAGCCGCTGTGCGTGCTGCTGCCCCCGGGCGGTGACCCGGAGTTCGACGCGGTCGACCCGGGCCGCGTCGCGCGCCACCCGGTGGTGCTGTCACCCGCCGCGCCTGCCGTACCCGCTACGCCCGACACCGCACCCGCCGCACCTGCCGTACCCGCTACGCCCGACACCGCACCCGCCGCACCCGCCGCCCCCGCCGTCCCGGCGCACCGCGGGGCCCGACCGCTCTACACCCTGTTCACCTCGGGCTCCACCGGTGTCCCCAAGGGCGTGCAGGTGTCCGACCGCACCCTGTGCAACCTGCTGCAGTGGCAGGCGGAGTCGGGAGGACTGGAGGCCCCGGCGGCCACCCAGCAGTTCTCCATGCTCTCCTTCGACGTGTCCTTCCAGGAGGTCTTCGGGACGCTGTGCGCCGGCGGCTGCCTGCACCTGGTCCGGCCCGGCTGGCGGCAGGACGCCCCCGCGCTGCTGGAGCAGCTGGAGACGGCCGGTGCGGAGCGCGTCTTCATGCCCTACGTGGCACTCCAGCTCCTCGCCGAGCACGGCGTCCACCTGGGCCGCTACCCCTCGCGGCTGCGGGAGGTGGTCACCGCCGGCGAGCAGCTGGTGTGCACCGAGGCGATCCGCCGCTGGTTCGCGGGCCTGCCGGGCGCCCGGCTGTTCAACCACTACGGCCCAACCGAGACGCACGTGGTGAGCAGCCTGTGCCTGGACGGCGATCCGGCCCTGTGGCCGGAGCGTCCCGCCATCGGCCGGCCGGTGGCCAACGCGGTGCTCACGGTGGTCGACGAGGCCGACGAGCCCGTTCCCCCCGGCCGCGCCGGCACCCTGCTGATCGGCGGCACCATGGCGGCGCGCTGCTATCTGGGAGACCCGGCGCTCAACGAGGCGCGCTTCGTCGAGCTGCCCGGCCTCGGCCTGTGCTACCGCAGCGGCGACCGGGCCCGCTTCGACCGGCAGGGCCGGCTGCACTTCCTGGGCCGGGACGACGACCAGATCAAGCTGAGCGGACACCGGCTGGAGCCGGGACAGGTCGAGGCGGCCCTGCTGCGGCACCCGGCCGTCGTCAACGCCGTGGTGGTCCGCGACGGCGAGGACCTGGTGGCCTGCCTGCAATGCCGTGGGGAGGAGCCCACGGTCGGGGAGCTCACCGCGCACCTGGCGCCGATGCTGCCCGGCCACGTCCGGATCGCCCGCTTCCGGGTGGTGGGGGAGCTGCCCAGGACCCCCAGCGGCAAGCTGGACCGCCGGGGCGCGCTGCGCTCCGCCGGGCGGGAACTGCGCCGCCCGACGGGCCGCGCCGCCGGCCTGTCGGCGCGCGAGGCCGTGCTGACCGAGGCGTTCGAGGCGGTCACCGGCCTGGCGATCGACCCGGGGCAGACCTTCTTCGACGCCGGGGCGTCCAGCCTGGGCCTGATGCGCTTCCAGCTGCGCTGCACCACCGAAACCGACCTGCGCTTCACCGTCGCCGACCTGTTCGAGCACGTCACCGTACGGGCGCTGGCCGACTTCCTGGACCGGTCGGCAACGGCCGCGGACGGCGGATCCCCACGTGCCGCCACCGCTGCCGGGGCGCCGGCCGAAGCCGCCGGGCGGATCGCCGTGGCCGGCCCGATCGCCCTGGACGAGCCGATCGCGGTCGTCGGCATGGCGGTACGGCTTCCGGGCGCGTCCGATCTCGCCGCGTTCTGGCGGATGGTCACCACGGGCGGCACCGGCATCGAGCACTTCGACGCCGCCGACGGCCTGGTCGGCGCGCGCAGCCAGTTGGACGGCCCCCTGGACTTCGACCCGGACCACTTCGGCATCGGCCGGCAGGAGGCCCGGCTGATGGACCCCCAGCAACGGCACCTGCTGATGAGCTGTGTCGAGGCCCTGGCACACGCCGGGATCGCCGACCCGTCGGGTGCGCGCGTCGGCCTGGTCGCCGGAGCCGGTGAGAGCACCTACTTCCAGTCCATGCTCCGCGAGGCCGACCCCGAACGCCTGCCCGACGGCTTCCAGTTGGCCCTGCACCACGACAAGGACTTCCTCGCCACCAAGGCGGCCTACCACCTGGGGCTGACGGGGCCCGCCTTCACCACCCAGGCGGCCTGCGCCAGTTCGCTGGTGGCCGTCCACGTCGCCGCCGGGATGCTGCGCCAGGGCGACGCCGAGGTGATGCTGGCGGGCGGAGTCCTGGTCGACCCGACCCTGACCGGCGGATACCGCTACCGGCCGCAGCACATCTTCTCCGTGGACGGCCGCTGCCGGCCCTTCAGCGACGACGCGAGCGGCACCATCGGCGCGAGCGGCGTCGGCACGGTGGTGCTCAAGCCGCTCCGGCTGGCCCGACGCGACGGCGACACCGTCTACGCCCTGATCACCGGCACGGCGTTGAACAACGACGGCTCCGACAAGCTGAGCTACAGCGCCCCCTCGCTCGCCGGGCAACGCGAGGTGATCCGCACCGCCCTGCGCCGCAGCGGCCGCGGCGCCGCCGACCTCGGCTATGTCGAGGCCCACGGCACCGCCACCCGGCTCGGCGACCCGGTCGAGGTCGGCGCCCTGCGCCAGGCCTTCGACCTGGACCGGTCCGGCCACTGCGCGCTGACCTCGGTCAAGAGCCAGATAGGACACCTGGGCGCGGCGGCCGGCGTGGTCGGGCTGGTACGGGCCGCGCTCGCGGTCCACCACGGTGTGATCCCGCCCAACGTCGGCTTCCACGCCCTCAATCCGCAGCTCGGCGCCGACCCCACGCCGTTCTACGTCCCCACCGAGGCCCGGCCCTGGCCCGCGGACCGGGACAGGATCGCGGCGGTGAGCAGCTTCGGGATCGGCGGCACCAACGCCCACGCGGTCCTGGAGGCCGACCGGCCGGCCCCCGGGACGACGGGCACAGCGGGCCCGACGGCGGGCGCCGCGGGCCCGACGGCGGGCGACGCGGCACCGGGCACCCCCGCGCCTCCCTGCCTGCTGCTCTCCAGCAGCAGCGAAGCGGGCCTGCGCGCCGACGCCGCCCGGATCGCCGACTACCTGGAGGCCCGGCCCTCCGCCTATCCGCAGGTGCTGCGCCACCTCCAGGCGGGCCGTCCCGCACGCCGCCGACGCCTGGCAGCGGTCTGTCCCGACGCCTCGGCCGCCGTGGCCTGGCTGCGCGGCGCGAGCCGGATCACGGACGCGGGAGCGGGGGAGGCCGGTACCGGGGCACCGGTCCCGAGCGAAGGCCTCACCGCCGAGGAGGCGGCCGCGGCCTGGCTGTCCGGCGAGCGGATCGACTGGCCCGCCGGCCCCGCCCAGGCACCGTGGGACTTCCCGCCGCCGGCCTTCGAGCTGGCGGAGTTCGACTTCCCCCGCGCCACGGCGGCCCCGGACCCGGCCGGCCCGTCCGCCGCCGAGGTTCCGCGGCGCCTTCCGGAGGACGCCTGGCTGCACCAGCCGCACTGGGCGCGGCTGCGCCGAGCGAGCTCGGCGATCGGCTCGCGCACCTCCCGGCTGCTGGTGCTGCTCACGGACGGACCGGCGCCCCCGGAGGCGGTCCGCGCCTTCGAGGCCGGCTACGCCCGGGTGGTGCGGGTCCGTGCCGCCGAGGCGTTCGCCCGGCGGGGCGACGGCGACTACGAGGTCGACCCGGCCGACCCCGCGTCGCTCGGTCGGCTCCTCGACGCACTGGCGGGTACGGGTTCGGGTTCAGGCACGGGTTCGGGCGCGGGCGAGAACGGCATCGACTGGGTGCACGCGCTGCCGCTGGGGATCGGCGGCCCGGTCGGCCGGGACAGCCTGGCCCGGGCCCGCTGGGCCTGTCTGGACACGCCGGCCGCACTGCTGCGGGCCGTGGCCGACGCCGCCGGGCCACTGCGGCTGAGGCCGTGGTGGTTGTCGTACCGGGCGAGGCCGGTGGACGGCCCGGTGGAGCGGCCGGAGGCGGGCCTGCTGGCCGGTGCCGCCGAGGTGGCTCCCCAGGAGGGAGCCGGGGCGGGCCACTGGGTCGACGTCCCCGGTGCGGACCCCGCCCACTGGGCCGTACCGCTGGCGGCACTGCTGGCCGAGGCCGCGATCCCGGCGGCCGCGGCCGCCCTTCCGCGCCGGCTGGCGCTGCGCCGCGGCCACTGGTGGGAACAGGTCACGCTGCCGGTGTCCACGGCGGGCCCTGGCCCCGTCGGGCTGCCCTCCGGAGGCGTGCACCTGGTGCTGGGCGGCACCGGCGGGATCGGCCGCAGCATCGCCGCCTGGCTGCTGGAGAACGGCGGCGCCCGGGTCCTGCTGCTGGCCAGGAGTCCTCGGCTGCCGGAGGAGCTGACGCCCTGGGCCGACCGGGTCGAGCTGGTCGAAGCCGATCTCGCGGAGTCGGCGCCCGAGGAGGTGATGGCCCGTATCGGCTGTCGCACCGACCGTCTCGACAGCGTGATCCACGCCGTCGGGGCGGCGAGCGGCGGCATGATCGCCCGGCGCGACGCCGCGGCGATGGGGCGGGCGTCCGCCGCCAAGCTGCAGGGTGCTCTGCTGGTCGAGCAGGTGATCGAGCGCTACCGGCCGTCGGTGGCGGTGTACTGCTCGTCGATGTCCGCGGAGCTCGGCGGCGTCGGCCAGTTCGACTACGCGGCCGCCAACAGCCTGCTCGACGGCTTCGCCCAGTACCGGTCGTCCGGTGACGCCGGGACCACGGTCCGGCTCGGCGTGAACTGGGACGTGTGGAGCGAGGCCGGCATGGCGCTGCGCGCGCCGCGGGCCGACGCACGCCACCGGGCGCACCTGTCGGTCGGGCTGACGGTGGCCGAGGGCAAGCGGGTGTTCGCGCGGGCCATGGGACTGCAACTGCCGCAGGTGCTGGTCTCCACCACCGACCTCCACGCGTCCCGCGCGTTCTACTCGGCGTCCGGCGCCGGGGCCCTCGTGCCGCCCGCTCCTGCGCTGCCCACCGGGACGGTGCCGGTGTCCGCCGGAGGCACCATGGGGGCTGCTACGGCCCATACGGCCGATGCGGCCCATACGGCCCATACGGCCCATGCGGCCGACGGCGGCGCGGCCGTCCTGCTCCGCGACCGGCTGTGCGACTGGCTGGATCTCGACCGCATCGATCCCGACGCCCCGCTCTACGACCTGGGCGTCGACTCGCTGACCCTGCTCGACCTGATCGGCCTGGTGAAACGTCACTTCGATGTCGAGCTGGAACTGTCGCGGCTCAGCCACCGGGTCTCCCTCACCGAGATCCTCACCCGGTTGTCCGAGGCGACACCCGCCGGGGCCGTCGCCACGGAGGGCGTGGTTCCGGAGATCTGGCAGCAGGGCACCGGAACCGACGTGCTGTGCCTGGTGCACCCGGTCGGCGGCGACATCCAGGCCTACCGGTCCCTGGTGTCGGCACTGGGCCCCCGGCCGACCGTCTGTCTGATCGCCGATCCCGCGCTGGAACGGCCCGGGACCGCGGACTGGACACTGCCCGAGCGGGCCCGCCGCTACGCCGCGGCCCTGCGGGCGCGCTTCGCGGACGGCACCCGGCGGCTGCACCTGGCCGGTTGGTCCTTCGGCGCCTGGGCGGTGATGGGGATGGCCGCGGAGGCGGAGGCGCTCGGCCGGCCGGTCCACGGCGTCCACCTGATCGACCCGCCGCCGCCCGGTTCCGGCGGGCTCTTCCAGGAGTACGACGACGCGCAGCTCCAGGCGGTGTTCGCGCACGAGCTCAGCCAGGGCAGGTCGGTGCCGGCCGGTCCCGAGGCCCACGGCTACGCCGAACGTCTGGTCCGGTGCTGCCGGGCCAACCTGCGGAGCATGGCCGACTACCGGATGCCGATGCTGAGCGCCACGCCCAGCCGGCTGTGGCTGGCCGGGCGGCCGGTGGAGGGGCTGCCCTGGGCGGGGTCGCCGGAGCGGCAGCGGGAGCTGTGGCGCCCGTACCTCCCGGAACCCAGCACCTGGCACCGGCTCGACACGACGCACTACGGCATCGTCCGCCCGCCGCATGTGCACGCGGTGGCGGCGGCGATCGCCGAGGCGTCGGACGACCCGCCCGGGGACCGCGTCGACCGCCCCCGGGCGTGATCCGGCGCGCTCCCCGCACCGGCGGTCCGGGCGGCACCGGGCCCGGACCGCCGGCGGTGTGTCCGGCGTCGCCCGGTGTCGTCCGGTGTGTCCGGTGTGTCCGGCGCGGCCGCAGAACCGGTCCGCATCAGCCCCGGCCCCAGTCCCTCAGCAGTCCCGCACCCGCGCCTCCTTCGACCGCCGCCGTTCGACCATCGGAGACCATCCCCCGTGAACCCCTACCAGGCGCTACCGGCGCGCTCGTTCTGGCGCTCCGCCGTGGCCGAGCCGGACCCGCTCGCCATCGACGACCTCTGGACGCCCGCGTTCGCGATCGGGCAGGACGAGCCGATCCTCACCGCGGGGTCCTGCTTCGCCGCGCACATCGGCCGTGCCCTGCTGGAGCGGGGCATGAACTGGTGCGACGCGGAGCCGGCCCCGCCGGGGCTGACCGAGCAGGAGCGCAGGGCCCGCCACTACGGGGTGTTCTCGTTCCGCACCGGGAACATCTACACCGCCGCCGTGCTCCGGCAGTGGCTCTCCTGGGCCTTCGGCCGCACGACCCCGCCCACCGGGGCATGGCTGGACGACGGCAGGTACCACGACCCCTGCCGTCCGTCCGTCGAACCCGGGGGCCACGCCTCGGCCGAGGAGATGCTGGCGGCCCGGGGGACGACCCTCGCCGCCATCCGCGAGGCCGTCACGGAGGCCGGCTGCCTGATCTTCACCCTGGGCCTGACCGAGGCGTGGCGGGACCGCGCCGACGGCACCGTCCTCCCGTCCTGCCCCGGCACCGTGCGTGGCACCTTCGACCCGGACCGCCACGTCCTCCACCGGTTCACCTTCGACGAGGTCCGCCGCGACCTGACGGAGGCCGTGGCACTGGCCCGGGAGGCCAATCCGCGGCTGCGGGTCCTGCTGACCGTCTCACCGGTTCCGCTGACCGCGACCGCGACCGGCGGCCACGCGCTCACCGCCAACACCCACTCCAAGTCGCTGCTGCGGACGGTGGCCGGGCAGCTGACCGAGGACCTCGACGACGTCGACTACTTCCCGTCGTACGAACTCATCACCGGCCTCCCGTTCCGGAGCAGGTTCTACGCGCCGAACCTGCGTGAAGTGACCTCCGAGGGCGTCGACTTCGTCATGCGCCACTTCATGGCCGGGCTGTCGCGGCCCTCGGCGGATCCGCGACCGGTCCGGACCGGTAGGCCGACCGCGGGACCGAAGGGGGTGGACACCTGTGACGACGCCGTTCTCGACTACTACCGCCCCCGCTAGGTTCCTGCTGCTCGGCGACTCGCACGCCGGCCCGATCGGACGAGCCGCGAAGGCCGCCCGGATCCCCTTCCAGGGCGGCCCGATCGGTGCCGGGCGCGAGTTCACCGACGACTTCTTCGCGCCGCGCGAGCACGACGTGGTGTTCCACAAGGCCGAGGCCGACGCCCACTACCGCAGCTTCCTGGCCGGCATGGACGCGGACGGCCTCGGGCGCCTCACGGTCCCCCTGGTGTCCACCTTCGGCCTCAGCGCGCACTTCGTCGCCACCCGGGAGAACTGGCACCTCCACCGTGATCGCGACGGCGGCTTCGCCCCGGGCTTCCTCTCCGGGCCGCTGTTCGACGCCGTCGTCCGCGCCACCGTCCGCGACGCGCTGGCCTTCTACCGCCACGCACTCGGCCTCGGCCTGCGGGTGCTGGCCGTGCTGCCGCCGCAGCGCGTACCGGAGCAGTCCGACCCGGTGGTGTTCACGGCCGCGCAGGAAACGGTCCGAAGCGCGCTCGACGCGCTCGGCGTCGAGCTCGTCGACCTCCGGGCCCGCACCACCGGACCGGACGGCTTCCAGCGCCCCGAGCTGTGCGAGGCCGACGACTCCATCCACGGCAACCTGGCCTTCGGCCGGCTGGTCCTCGCGGACCTGCTGGCACGCGGGCTGTGACGACACCGAATCCCACCACCACAGGAGCAGGTCATGGAGCAGTACGAGCTGGACGCGGTCAGAGCCGTCACCACCAGGCCCGCCAAGGAGTACCGGACCGTCACGGTCGACCCGGTCACTCCGGTGATCGGCGCCGAGGTCTCCGGCGTCGACCTCTCGAAGGAACTGTCGGACGATCAACTGGCCGAGCTGAAGCAGGCGTTCCTCGACCACCACGTCCTCGTGTTCCGGGACCAGGAGCTGACGGACGAGGACCACAAGCGCTTCGCCGGGCACTTCGGCGAACTGCGCCCGGTCAACCCGCCCCCGGTCGACGCGGATCCGTACATCCTGGAGATCAGCACCGGCGCCGAGGCGGACAACGTCGCCGGCAACGGCTGGCACGCCGACGGCACCGCCGACGCCGAACCCTCGCTCGGGTCGATGCTCCACATCACGCGCGTACCGGAACCGGGCTGCGGCGGCGACACCCTGTTCGCCAACATGCACCTGGCGTACGAGATGCTGTCCCCGACGATGCGCGAGCTGCTCGACGGCCTGACCGCGATCCACGACGGCCTCGTCGCCTTCCAGGGCTACACCCCGCCCGCGGGGTACGTGATTCCCAGGAGCGAACACCCCCTGGTGGTGCGGCACCCCGAAACGGACCGCAGGGTCCTCTACGTCAACAAGGCCTACACCGCGCGCATCCCCCAGCTGTCGCCCGACGAGAGCCGGGCCCTGCTCGACCTGCTCTGCGCACTGCCCGCCCAGAGGCCCCTGCTGAGCTGCCGCATCCGCTGGAGCCCCAACACGCTGGTGTTCTGGGACAACCGCTGCGTCCAGCACCACGCCACGTACGACTACCACCCGCACACCCGCTACGGTCGCCGGGTCGCGATCAACGGCGGGCCCCTCAAGGGCTGAGCCGGTCCGGGTCAGGCGGCTTCCGCGCGGGCCAGGCAGGCGGCGAGGCCGTCGGCCAGCCGCGCCCAGGTGGCGCGTTCGCCGCGCTCGTCCCGCCGGTCGGCGTGCACCAGCACCACCGCGCGGACCCGGGCGGACGGCCAGGTCGCGGCGTAGGCGGCCGGGTCCGCCGCCGCGTACGCGGCCGCTACGGCGGCCGCGTTGGCCAGGGCGTTCGCGTCGGCATGGGCCCGCACGTTGGCCGTGGTGTTGAGCTCCGCGTAGGTCTCGCCGTACTGGGCGGCCTCGGCCGCGTCGTAGCCGTTCGCCAGCGCGTAGGAGCCGGCGGCGGCCGCGGCCGCGGCGTGGGCCTCGGCGTACGGGTACGCGTGGTGGAAGAGTTCCCGCAGCTCCGGTTCGAGCGCCGCGCGCCACGTGCCCTCGTCGATCCGACCGCCGCCCAGGGCGTCCGCGTGCAGCGCCTGCACGTGCCGGTGCTGCGCGACGGACCCGCCGCGCCGTGCGCTCGCCTCGGCCAGCACCGGGCCGACGGCGGAGCAGTACCAGTCGTGGACCACACCGAAGGGCACCCGGCCGTCCAGCCGCTCCAGCTCCCGGTGCACACCGCGTGCCCAGGCCCGCGCGGCGTCGGCGTCCATGCCCTCGAACAGCGCTTCCGACACCTGCGCCAGCCAGGGCGGCACGGCCGGCCCCCCACCCGGCGCCGCCGCCCCGACCGGGGCCGGCGGGAGGGTGCCGAGGGAGGAGCAGAAGGCCGTGAAGGTCTCGGGAGTGGTCATCCGCGCTGCTCCTCAGGGGTCTCGTCCCCGACCCGGGTGAGAACGCCGAGCCGGTGAAGTCCGCTGGAGCGGTGGAGAGGCGGAGCTTCACCGGCCGCTCCGGTGAGGAGATCGTACAGGCGCACACGGGACGGGGGAGGGGTTCCCGGGGTGCCTGTCCTCGGCGGCCCGACCGCGATCCACGACGGCCCCGTCGTACCCCCTGGTGGCGGGAGGGTCGGCGCGGCCTTCTAGCATCATGTCGCATTCTTCGACGGAGCTGCTGCCCGGTTGGCCGTGTCCCCGCCGTCCCGCACCTTGTACGACACGACGGCTCCACCGCCCGGCGGTGGAGCCGTACATCGAGGAGGAACGTCCATGCAAGCCCGGAAGATCGGCGCGGCCGCCACCACAGCGGTGGCCCTCCTGGCGGCCCGCGACCTCGTGCAGAAGCGGCACGCGCTGCTCCGGAACTTCCCGGTGGTCGGGCACGCCCGGTACCTGCTGGAGACGATCGGGCCGGAGCTGCGGCAGTACATCGTGACCTCCAACGAGGAGGAGCGCCCGTTCAGCCGTGACCAGCGCACGTGGATCTACGCGTCGGCGAAGGAGGAGAACAACTACTTCGGGTTCGGCACCGAGGTCGACGTCGAGCACGTCCAGGGGCACGCCTACCTGAAGCAGCGCACCTTCGCCGGCACGCTGCCCGACGCGCACGACCCGCAGGCCCCGCTGCCCTCGGCCAAGGTGCTGGGCGGGCCGCGCGGGCGCGCCAAGGCCTTCCGGCCGGCGAGCGTGGTGAACATCTCGGCGATGAGCTTCGGATCGCTCTCCGGCGCGGCCGTCACCGCGCTCAACAAGGGGGCGGCGCTCGCGGGCACGATGCACAACACCGGGGAGGGCGGCCTCTCGCCGTACCACCGCAACGGCGGTGACCTCGTCCTCCAGCTCGGCACGGCGTACTTCGGCTGCCGCAACGAGGACGGCACCTTCAACCTCGACAAGCTCAAGGAGGTGGTCGCCGGCGCACCCGTCAAGGCGATAGAGATCAAGCTCTCCCAGGGCGCCAAGCCGGGGCTGGGCGGGATGCTGCCGGGTGCGAAGGTGACGGCCGAGATCGCCGGGATCCGCGGCATCCCGGCGGGCCAGGACTGCGCCTCGCCGTCGCGGCACTCCGCGTTCGGCGACGTCGACTCGATGCTCGACTTCGTCGAACTGCTCGCCACCGAGACCGGTCTGCCGGTCGGGGTCAAGAGCGCGGTGGGGGAGATGGGCTTCTGGCAGGAGCTGGCCGCGCTGATGGCGCGCGGCGACCGCGGGGTCGACTTCGTGACGATCGACGGCGGCGAGGGCGGCACCGGGGCGGCGCCGCGGATGTTCGCCGACTCGGTGTCGCTGCCGTTCCGGATGGGCTTCTCCCGGGTCTACGGCACCTTCGCCGAGCTGGGGCTGACCGACGAGCTGACCTTCATCGGTTCCGGCAAACTCGGCCTGCCCGAGAACGCCGCCGTCGCCTTCGCCCTGGGCGTCGACATGATCAACGTGGCCCGTGAGGCGATGCTGTCGATCGGCTGCATCCAGGCACAGAAGTGCCACACCGACAAGTGCCCCACCGGCATCGCCACCCAGAACCCGTGGCTGGCCCGAGGCATCGACCCGGCCTCGAAGGCCGACCGGGCCGCCTCCTACCTGCGCACCCTGCGCAAGGAGCTGATGAAGGTCTCGGCGGCCGTCGGCGTCGCGCACCCGGCACTCATCACGGCCGACGACTTCGAGATCATGAACGGCGACTACGAGGCCCGCACCCTCGCCGGTGTCTACGGCTACAAGGAGGGCTGGGGCGAGCTCGGCCCGCACCTCGCCGAGGAGGTCACGGCGCTCCTCACCGGTGAGCCGGCCGTCTCCCGGAAGCCGGCGGTCTGAGGTACCGCCCGAAGCGGCTCCACGGGACCCGCCTCCGGGCCCTCGCGTGACGGCGACCGGTCGTCACGGGAGGGCCGGGCGGGCGGAGGGGCATGAGGGGTGGCGGGAGGCCGGTGGGACGTGAGAGAGCGTCGGGAGCTGTCGGCACGCAAGGGGCGGAGGGGGTGGAGAGGGCGGAGAGGGCGGAGGGGCACCACCGGGACCCGAGGGGGTGCCGGGAAGCTGCCGGTCGATCTGCCGCAGCCTCCCGGGACGGCCGCCATAGCCTGGGCGCCCGGCGCGGAGGACCAGGCTGACGCGCCGTCAGAACGGCGGTCCCCGTGGCTCGCCGTCCCCGTCCGGAAGGATCCCAAGCCCGCCATGACCACTCTCCGCACCCGGGCCGCCGCCCTGGCGGCCGTCGCCGCCGTCGGGTTCGCCACCCTCACCGCCGGGACCGCCCACGCCGCCGTGGCAGCGCCGTCCCCGGCCGCCCCGTCGGTCGCCCAGGCGCCCGCCGCCGCGCCCGCCGCGGTCGCGGCGCTGTCCACGCCGACCCGCATCCCGGGCAACACCGCGATCTCCCGCAACCAGGCGTGGTACTCGCCGGACGGCCGGGTCGTGTTCGCCATGCAGGGCGACGGCAACGTCGTGCTCTACCGCGACAACAAGCCGGTCTGGGTGGCCCCCGGCGCCATGCCCGACGGCAACGTGCTGGTCATGCAGGGCGACGGCAACCTCGTCGTGTACTCCGCCGCCAACACGCCGCTGTGGAACAGCCAAACGGGCGGCCGCCCGGGCGCCGAGCTGGCCATCTACAACGAGGGCGCGATCGCGGTCGTCCTGAACGGCAAGGTCCTGTGGACCTCCGCGCCGTCCACTCCGGCGCCCCTCCCGGCCTGCCCGCCGTGGGGCCCGCCGCTCCCCGGCCAGATCGTCTGGCCGTGGTGCCCGACCTGGCCCTTCCCCGTGTAATCCTCCTGACCGGCTCTGCGGCCCCAGGTCCTCGCCCACCCGGCTGAGGACCTGGGGCCGTTGGCGTGGGCGCGGACGTGGATCCGGTCTTGTGTGTTGGCCCGATTCCCGTTCCCCGCAGGGGATTAAACGCCCAAGCCGTCGTTCCGTGAGATTCGGCCGTACATCTTGTGCGATGTCATGATCCGGCTCACACTTCCGATTTGCGAACACGTGTGCACAGCCACGTGGGCGCCCTTCACCCCCGCGCCTGCCGGGATCCCCGGCGGTCGGAGGGACGTTCCGTGTCACGCTCCCCCTGGGAAGAGGACTGATCGTCGCGCTCGCGCGGTCCGCCGACTCCCGCGCCGCCGGCCATCACGACACCCCACTCGCCGAGGTGCCCGGCGGCCGCCGCTGACATCGCGCCCGAGCCCGAGCACCGGGGCAAGGGCACGGACCACGAGGTGCGGTCCGCCGCGCCCGCCGGGTCGTCCGAACCACCCCTCACGCGAAGGAGCTTCGGATGAAGCACCCGCGCACCCCCACCCCCTGGCGCAGGCCGTTCGCCGCCGTCGCGGCGGCCGCCCTCGTCCTGGTCGGCGCGGCCTGGAACGCGAGCCCGGCCGGCGCGTTCGCGCCGCCGGCCCGCGCCGCCGGCGCCGCCACGTCCGGCACCGATCCGATCACCCTGACCGTCGACGGCGGCGGACCGGGCCTGGTCCGGGTGAGCAGCGACCCGTTCACCAGCGCCGGCAGCCAGTACGCCACCGAGGTGGAGCCCGACACCTTCGCCTACGGCGGCACGATCGTCTCCGCCGCCCAGGTGGGGCGGTTCACCGACGGCGGGGCGGCCGGCCTCGGCTGGAACACCTCGTCGGACGGCGGGCGCAGCTGGCGGAGCGGCATGCTGCCCGGCCTCACCGCCCACTGGGGCGGCGGCAGTTGGGCCCGCGCCTCCGACCCCGCGGTCGCCTACGACGCCAGGCACGGCACCTGGATGGTGGCCGGCCTGGTCATCGACTCGGGACGCAACCCGGTGGGTGTGACCGTCAGCCGCTCCGCCGACGGCCTGCACTGGCAGGACCCGGTGCGGGCGGTCGGCCACGACGGCCAGGCCTACGACAAGGAGTGGATCGTCTGCGACAACACTCCGACCAGCCCGTACTTCGGTACCTGCTACGTCGAGGTCGACATCCCCTCCTCCGACAACCTGATGGTCATGTCCGCCACCCGGGACGGCGGCGCCACCTGGTCCGCCCCGACCGGCCCGTCCGGCGTCAACCTGGGCCTCGGCGGCCAGCCGCTGGTGCGGCCCGACGGGACGGTCGTGGTCCCCTTCTCGACCGACACCACCTCGATCCGCTCCTTCACCTCCACCGACGGCGGCAGGTCCTGGAGCTCCACGGTCCTGGTCGCCGACGTCGTCGCGCACGAGGTCGCGGGCGGGCTGCGCGACGGCGAGGGCCTGCCCTCGGCGGAGATCGACGCCCACGGCAGGGTCTACGTGGCCTGGCAGGACTGCCGCTTCCGGGCCGGCTGCGGGGCCAACGACATCGTCTACGCGAGCTCGGCCGACGGCACCACCTGGTCCGCCGTGACCCGGGTGCCGATCGACCCCACCACCAGCGGCGTCGACCACTTCATCCCCGGCCTCGGCGTCGACCGCACCACCGCCGGTCGCACCGCCGAGCTCGGGCTGTACTACTACTTCTACCCGAACGCCGACTGCACCCCCGACACCTGCGAGCTGGAGGTCGGCTTCGTCTCCTCCACCAACGGGGGCGCCACCTGGAGTGCACCGCGGACCGTCGCCGGCCCGATGTCGGTGTCCCGGATCGCCGCCACGAGCGGGGGCGGCATGGTCGGTGACTACCTCTCCACGTCCGTCCTCCACGGCAGGGCCGTGGCCGTCTTCGCGGTCGGCAGGACGCCGACCGGCGGCCAGGCCTTCGACGAGGCCATGTACGCCGTCGCGGGCGGCCTCGCCGTCCGGCCCGGCACCGTTCCCTCCAGTACCGGGCCGGTCGTCGTCACCGCACCCGGCCAGGCGCAGCACCGTTCGCCGGTCACCAGCTGGTGACCCGCCGCTGACCGGCCGCTGACCGGTCGGGTCCGTCCTCCCACCCGACGGGAGGACGGGCCCGACCTACAGCGGCAGTTCGACCACCAGGGGCCGGTGGTCCGAGATCGGCGTCCTGGGCGCCCGCACCGAGGCCGCCCGGTGCGGTTCGAGCCCGGCCGTCAGGACGTGGTCGAGCTGGACCAGGGGGCGGTGCGACGGAAAGGTCCGGACCCGGGCCGGTTGACGCCAGCCGGACCCGGACGGCGGCCCGCTCGGCCGGGGCTTCGAGGGCCTCGACGGGGAGAGGAGCTCGGCGGCGCCGAGCGCGACGGCGGGAATCGCGCCGACGATGTTGAAGTCGCCCAGCAGGACGTGCGGCCGGGGAAGGTCGGCGATCCAGCGGTGCACGGCGAGGAGTTGCCCGACGTTCCACCCCGGGACGAACGACAGGTGCAGCGCCACCGCGGTGAACGGGCCGCGCCGCCCCTGCAGGACGGCGGCCAGTGCCGTCCGCGGATGGTCGCGGATCACGGTGAGGCCCGCCCGCCCGGGAAGGCGCAGCGGGACGGCGAGGGGAGGCGCGCCGAACCGCCGGGCCCGCCAGCCGAGGACCGGCAGCCTGGACAGCAGCGCGATGCCGTGCGAGGGAACCTCGCCGTCGTGGCCCGCGCCCGGCGGACCGTACACCCGCAGCCCCGGTTCGGACCGGTCACGGACCCAGGTCCGGCCCGGCAGGGCCCGGGCGTGGAACGCCGAGGCGTAGCGCCAGTCCGCGGCACCGGTCGCCTCGGCGACCGCCCGCGCCTGGTCCATCCGGCCCGACCGCTGCTGGAAGCGGTCGAGCTCCTGCAGCGCCACCACCTCGGCGTCCAGCGACGCGACGGCGTCGACGAGCGGGTGCGCGGTGGCGGCGCCGGAGGGCGCGGCCGGCGGGTGGCCGTCGGCCGGGAACCGCTGCCCGTGCAGGACGTTGAAGGTCGCCAGGCGCACCAGCGCGGAGCCGATCATGGATGGACGGTACAGCAACGGGCCGGGCCGCATCGGCGCCCTCGCTCAGTCGCTCTCCCCGGGCTTCTCGCTCTCCCCGGGCTTCTCGCTCTCCTCGGGTTTCTCGGTGGTGCGGGCCCAGGCGGTGCGGCGCTGGGATTCATGTTCCTGGGCGAGGCGGCGCAGGACGGCGAGGACCGGTTCGAGGAGGAGGACGACGATGGCGGCGTGCTCGGCGAGCCGCAGGGGGTCCTTGATGCCTTCGAGCTGGTCGAGGTCGAGGCGTGCGGCGGTGGCGGCGACGTCGGCGTAGGGGAGGAGGTCCTCCGTGCGGTAGCTGACGCCGAGGCGGTCGAGGTCCATCAGGCTCGCGGCGAGGGCCCGGCGGTGCGGCGAGTCCTCGGAGACGGCCCAGCCCATGGCGGCGAGCAGTTCGTCGACCCGGTGCGCCTGCTGGTCCACCGCCTCCGTCTCGGCGGCGTCCACGGGTGTGGGCAGGGCGTAGTGGACGACTCCGAGCCTGGCGAGCGGGTCGAGGGGCTCGTCGAGTGCGGCGAGGACGTCGCGGGTGGCGGCGATGGACAGGCCGCCGCGGGCGGTCAGGGCGCGGATCAGCCGCAGTCGCTGGACGTGTTCGTCGCCGTAGAGCGTGAGCGTGGCGCCGAGCGGTCGTCCGGGCGGCAGCAGGCCCTCGCGTACGTAGTACTTGATGGTGGCGACCGGTGTCCCGGACTGCCGGCTCAGGTCGGAGATCTTCATGCGCGCTCTCGCTCGGACTCGGTGTCTGTGATCAGTCTCGCAGGCCGCCGAATGGACTCCGTCTACTGATAGTGCCACTATCGGGCTGGATAGTGAAGGTTCCAGTTGGGCTTTTGAACAGCCACAACGCCGGGAACCGGCTGTTCGTCCCCACCTGGAGCGCCGTCACGGCGCGATACCGCAACCGGAGCACCATGCCAGTCCCAAGCCCCACCGGAACCGGGCACCACGCCACGACCCCCGCCCCGCCCCGGAACTCCGGGAGGAGTGATGTCTGAGCCGAGCCGTGCCGTGAACGTGAGCGCCCGCGGACTGCTGCGCAGGAAGAGCCTGTGGCTGCCGTCGGCGGTGATCCTCGGCCTGCTGTCGTTCGTCCTGTCCCTGCTCTACCTGGGTGCCAACAACGACCCGGTCGGCTCGACGAAGGACATGCCGATCGCGCTGGTCAACGCGGACCGCGGCACCCAGGTGGCCGGCCAGCGGATCGACCTGGGCGCGCAGATCGTCGCGCAGGTCACCGGGGCCGACGACCTGAAGGGCAAGGTCTCCTGGAAGCAGGTCGACCGCGCCACCGCCGAC
Organism: Kitasatospora sp. NPDC054795; assembly: GCF_053611565.1. Taxonomy (NCBI): domain Bacteria; kingdom Bacillati; phylum Actinomycetota; class Actinomycetes; order Kitasatosporales; family Streptomycetaceae; genus Kitasatospora; species Kitasatospora sp. NPDC054795. The sequence continues at coordinate 10,697 of NZ_JBSHAP010000011.1, read as the reverse complement.
GACCTCCTGGGCAAGGACAAGGTCTTCGGGGCGCTCGTCATCCCGGACGACTTCTCCGCCACGGTCGCCGCACTCGCCGGACCGGCCCAGCACGACCCGCACCCCCCGACCATCACGGTGCTGACCAACCCCGCGGCCGGAAGCTTCGGCTCCTCCATGGCCACGGAGATCAACCGCAACGTCGTTCAGGCCACGTCCGTCCAGATCGGCCACCAGCTCACCGAGCAGCTCGCGAAGCAGCAGGCCGCGCACCGGGCGGGCGCGCCCGCGGCGGACGGTTCCGCGGCGCACCAGACCGCGCCGGGCGCCGCCGCCCAGCTGATGGTCACCGACCCGGTCAAGGCCGTGATCCAGGAGGGCCACCCGCTCGGCCATCACAGCGGCCTCGGCCTGAGCGCCTTCTTCTACACCCTCGTCCTGGTGCTGGGCGGCATGCTCGGCGCCAACGTGATCCACACCCAGGTGGACACGGCGCTCGGCTACATCTCCAGTGAGAAGGGCCCGTTCCGCAGCACGGCACCCGCCCAGCACATCAGCCGGACCCGCCACTTCGCGGCCGCCTCGGTGCTCATGGTCGCCCTCTCCGCGCTGACCTCGGCCCTCGCGATGGCCGCCGCCGTCGGCATCATCGGCATCGACGCCTCCCACCTGCCCCTGCTGTGGCTCTTCGGGACCTGCGCCACGGCCGCGATGGGCATCACCGCGCTGGCCCTGCTCGCCGCCTTCGGCACCCCGGGCCCGATCGTGTCCATGCTGGTGCTGGTCGGCCTGGCGATCCCGTCCGCCGGCGCCACCATCCCGCTGCAGGCGCTGCCGGACTTCTACCGGTTCCTGGCCGGCTTCGAGCCCTTCCGCCAGGTGGTCGACGGAGTCCGCTCCATCCTCTACTTCGGCGCGCAGGCCGACGCCGGACTCGGCCGGGCCTGGGCCATGGTCGGCATCGGCTTCGCGATCTCCGTCGCCCTCGGCCTCGCCGTCACCCGCCTCTACGACCGCAAGGGGCTGCACCGCAGCCCCGCCCGCGCGCCGCGGCCGGCCCCGGCGGCCGGGTGACCCGCCCGTGACGGGACCGGTGCCGGCCCTCCCCGGGTCGGCACCGGACCCGCGCCATGGCCGCCGGTCCGCCGGGCGCCGCCTCGGACGGCCTCCGGCGGCGACCGCGCGAACCGGCGAACCAGCACCAGCACCACCGGGAGAACCGCCATGTCCCAGGACGCGCCCGAACCCCCGCCCCCGGCGGCCCCGCCCGTACGGCCGCTCGACCGCATGTACCGCATCATCGCGCTCTGGAAGGGGCACCTGGCGCCCGCCCTCAAGGAGTACGGGCTCACCGTCGCCCACTTCCACGTCCTCGCGGTCCTGCGCCGGGCCGGGCCCTCCCACCGCCTGACCACCGGACAACTGGCCGCCGGCGAGATGGTCACCGGCTCCGGCATGACGGCCCGCGCGGACCAGCTGGAGCGCAAGGGCCTGATCGCCCGTGAGCGCGACGAACGCGACCGCCGCATCATCCACCTCAGGCTCACCGACCGCGGCCTGTGCCTCGTCGACCAGGTCATCGCCCGGCACCGCCTGATGGAACAGCGGTTGATGACCGGGCTGGACGACGGGGAACGCCGGGCCCTCGCCGGCCTGCTCACCCGGCTGGAACACCTCCTCGAAGGCGACACCGGCACGCCCGGGCCCGGTCGGCGGCCCTGACCGGACTCGCGTCGTCGCGTCGTCGTGCCCGTTCGTGCGCGACTCCCGTGGCCGTTTCGCTCCCGCCGTCACCTTCGCGACGGCGGGAGCGTCCGCGTTCCGGTGCGTGCTGCCCGGCCGGTCCTGGGGAGAGGAGGCGAGACGGCCGGACCGGTGGGGGCGAACGGGCGTTGTCGAGCATGGGAAGAGGGCGGAGCCGGTCAGCCGTCCGTCTCGTCGTAGCGGCCGTGGCCCAGGCGGCGCAGGTCGAAGGACCGGATACCACGGCCGAAGGTGGCGGCGTAGAGCCTGCCGTCGGGGCCGGTCTTCAGCTGCTGCACCGCGGCGGTGGGCAGGTTGCGACCGAGGATGCGCCAGTCGGTGGTGCCGGGGGCGCGGTAGAAAGCGGCGAGGTCGGTGCCGAGGGCGAGGCCGCCGTTGGGCAGGATCTTCACCGAGGTCGCGGGGACGTCGGGCAGGTCGGCCGAGACGTCGGTCCAGGTGGCTCCGCCGTCGCGGGTCTCGAAGAGGTGGCCGACGCCGGCGCCGGGGCCTTCGGTCCAGGTCCGGGAGAAGCCGTTGAAGGCGACGAAGACGTGCTGGGCGTCGCTCTCGTCGACCGCGAAGGAGGAGATGTAGCGGTTGGGCAGGGTGCCGTCCACCGGCAGGTCGAGCTGGTGCCAGCCGGTGCCGTCGGTCTTGCCGACCGCGATGCCGCGGCTGAAGCCGACGTTGTTGCAGGGGCCGCACCAGCCCGCGTACACCGTGCCGTCGACCGTCGCCACCGCCGTGGCGACGTGGCCGGCGCCCAGGTCGTAGGCGTTGGCCCACTCGCTGCCGCTGCGGATCGCGTAGCCCTTGTGCTGCACCCAGACGTGCCGGCCGCCGGCGATCCAGGTGTTGACGTCCCTGGGGTCCGAGGTGATCGGCGCGATGAAGCGGGCGGAGCCGGTGTCCTTGTCCGGCGGGGCGACCTCGTAGGAGGTGGCCTTGGCCGGGTCGGTCTTCCAGATGCCGCTGTTGACGGCGCAGTTCTGGGTGACCCAGATGTCGAGGTAGACGTACTCCTCGGCGATGTTGCAGCCGTTGTCCGGGTCGACGAGGGTGTCGGCGCCGTCGCCGCCGAAGTTGGAGCCCATCACCTTGTCGTGGGCGCGCAGGATGGACTCGCCGTTGTCCTGGAGACCGCCGCTGACGATCACGCCCCGGCCCGAGCGGTCCGCCGGGTCCTTGCCGACGCCGACCGAGTAGTACTGCAGGGTGTCCATGGTGCCGTCGGCCAGGGACTTCCAGTCCGTGGCGTGGCCGGAGGCGTCGGCCGCGCCGGCGACCGGACGGCTGTAGACGCCGCCGTCGTTGCCCACGTAGACGCTGGTCCTGCCCTGGTACGTGCCGAAGGCAACGGCGTGCTGGTCGGAGTGCGTGGTCTGCGAGCAGTCGCCGGTCTGCTTGGTCGGGTCGATGCTCCAGCAGGGGAAACCGAAGTTCCAGTACGGGCCCGGGACGGTCCAGGTGGAGCCGCCGTCCTTCGTCTCCAGGACCTCCTCCAGACCCGCGTAGACGTGGTCCGGGTCGGCCGGGTCGACCTGGAGGAACTGGTTGTACCAGGCCTGGATGCCGGGCTGGTAACCCTCGTCCTGGAGCGCGGAGCCGGAGTTCTTGAGCTTGTCCTTGTCCGCGATCCGGGTCCACGGCCCGAACGGGGAGCCGGACTTGGAGACGTAGATGCCCTTGAGTCCGGTGTCGGGGTCGGTCGCCGCGACCTCCGGGGACTGGTCGATGGCGTAGTAGCGCGAGCCGTCGGCCGAGGCGGCGAAGGTCACGTTGCCGACGTTCGCGGCGTCGGTCGGCAGGTCGCCGAGCGAGCCGACGCGCTGCCAGGTGCCGTCCGCGGCCTTGCCGTAGAAGCCGTTGTAGCTGTCGCCGCCGCGCCAGCCGACGGCGAGGACGACCTTGCCCGGGTCCTTGGGGTCGATCGCGATGTCGTTGGCGATGTTCTTGTACGGTGCGGCCGGGTCACCGGCCTTCGAACCGCTGGGCAGGTACTCCGGGTTGGGCGCGAACTCCAGCGTCCACGGACCGGACAGGTCCGTCGTGGAGTGGCTCCACACGCCCCGGCTGGTGGCCGCCCACACCTTGCCGCCGCCGAAGCGCAGCGCGTGGATGATGGTCGACTCCAGCTCGGCTCCGCCGACCCGGTTGCCGGGTTGGAACTCGCCGCGCTTCGGGTCCGGCAGCACGTACACGCCGGTGCCGACGTACGAGGTCGCGCCGGTGTTGGACTCGCCGGTGGCGTACCAGAGCCGGCCGCCGTCATCGAGGTCCAGGGTGCCCGTCGAGAGGGACGGGAGGCTGTCCGAGATGGACTGCCACCGGCCGCCGCCGGTGCGGGAACGGAAGACGCCGCCGTTGGCACCGCCCGCGTACACGTAGCCGTCCTGGTCGGCCGCGAGCCCGGTGATCCGGCCGGTCACGTAACCGGAGCCGCCGCTGGAGTTGGAGTTGACGTCCCGGTAGCGCGGGTCGTCGGAGTCGTAGGGCTTGTCGGTGACGTGGTCCCAGCTGCCGGCGGTGTGCGGCATCGACTGCAGCCGGGCCCAGGCCGCGCCGTAGGCGCCGGGCGCGACCACGCCGGGAGCGGTGCGGGCCTCGGTGTACTGCGCGGTGCCCTCGGCGGAGTTCTCCGCCTCGTCGCCCTCGTCCTCCCCGGGGGCCTCGGACTTGGCGGTGAACGCCGGGCCGGCGGCTGTCTGGGTCTTGACCTTCTTGGCGTGCTTCTGGCCGATCTCGGACTGGTGCTGGGCCTGGTGCGGGCGCGGACCGGGAGTGTCGGAGGGCGCGGCGAGCGCCTGGGTGGTGGCCAGGCCCAGCGCGGTCAGTGTGACGGTGCTCAGCAGAAGCTTGTTGTGTCGCCCCTTGGGCACGTGGAGACCTCCCCGTGAAGTGCCGGCGGCGCGGGTCGCGCGTTCCGGCGGAGACAGGCGAAGCCTTGCGGGTGGGCCCTGGCTGAGGAAGGGCAACGCGCATAACGACTTATTAAAAGTACTACTGTTAAAGGTTGTTGCATTCACCGAATGGCGGGGTCGGCGAGCCGCGCCCCCTGCAATTGGTCCAGACCTAATTGGTCCAGACCTATTGACTCCCCTTGCAGCCCCTCCTACGATCCGGTCCGGCACAGCCCCACATGTTTCCCCCCACCTCACCCAGAGCCGGGCGTCACGCCCCCACGCGTCGGTCATGTCCATGACGCTCGGCGGAAAGGGAGCACAGCATGTTTCGTCGGAGGTCGCGCACCCCACGCCCGTCGGGCGGATTCCGCCCGGAGCGGGCGACCGTGGAACGCGCAGTACAGGTGCACCGGACCGGCCGCCCCGAGCACGGGCCGACCGTCCTGAAGCGCTTCCTCGCCGGGGTGAGCGCCGCGGCCGTCATCGGCGCCGGCATCGCCGTGGCCGGCACCGTCACGGCCGGGGCCGCCACCCCCAACCTGGTCGCCAACCCCGGCTTCGAGAACGGGCTTTCCGACTGGACCTGTTCCGGCGGGGCGGGCGCGGCGGTGAGCAGCCCGGTCCACTCCGGCGCCTCCGCGCTCAAGGCCACGCCGACCGGCCAGGACACCGCCCAGTGCACCCAGACCATCAGCGTGCAGCCCAACTCCCAGTACACGCTGAGCGCCTACGTCCAGGGCAGCTACATCTACCTGGGCGCCACCGGCACCGGTGTCACCAACGCCTCCACCTGGACGGCGAACAGCGCCTCGTACAGCCAGCTCACCGTGGGCTTCACCACCGGGGCGAACACCACCTCGGTGACCGTCTTCCTGCACGGCTGGTACGGGCAGCCCGCGTTCTACGCGGACGACGTGTCGCTCACCGGCCCCGGCGGCAGCAGCCCCTCGCCGACCGCCACCACCCCGACCACCGCGCCTCCGACGTCGTCGACGCCGACCACCGCGCCGCCCACCAGCACGCCGCCGACGACGCCCACCACCACACCGCCCACCACCACACCGCCGAGCGACACCTGCCCCACGAAGCCCAAGCCGTCCGGCAAGGTCCTCCAGGGGTACTGGGAGAACTGGGACGGCGCCCTGAACGGCGTCCACCCCGGCATGGGCTGGACGCCCATCACGGACAGCCGGATCGCCGCGCACGGCTACAACGTCATCAACGCCGCCTTCCCGGTGATCCTCTCGGACGGCACCGTCCTGTGGCAGGACGGCATGGACACCAACGTCAAGGTCTCGACCCCCGCCGAGATGTGCCAGGCCAAGGCGGCCGGGGCGACGATCCTGATGTCGATCGGCGGCGCCGCCGCCGGCATCGACCTGAGCTCCAGCACCGTCGCCGACAAGTTCGTCGCGACCGTCGTCCCGATCCTGAAGAAGTACAACTTCGACGGAATCGACATCGACATCGAGACCGGCCTGTCCGGGAGCGGCAACATCAACACGCTGTCCGCCTCCCAGGCCAACCTGATCCGCATCATCGACGGCGTGCTGTCCCAGATGCCCGCGGGCTTCGGCCTGACGATGGCCCCCGAGACCGCGTACGTCACCGGCGGAAGCGTCAACTACGGGTCGATCTGGGGCGCCTACCTGCCGATCGTCAAGAAGTACGCCGACAACGGGCAGCTGTGGTGGCTGAACATGCAGTACTACAACGGCAGCATGTACGGCTGCTCCGGCGACTCCTACCAGGCCGGTACCGTCCAGGGCTTCACCGCGCAGACCACCTGCCTGAACAACGGCCTGACCATCCAGGGCACCACCATCCGGGTGCCCTACGACAAGCAGGTGCCCGGTCTGCCGGCCCAGCCCGGTGCGGGCGGCGGCTACATGGACACGGGCCTGGTCGGCCAGTCGTGGAACGCCTTCAGCGGTTCGCTGAAGGGGCTCATGACGTGGTCGCTCAACTGGGATGGCTCGAAGGGCTGGTCCTTCGGCGACAACGTCAAGCGCCTCCAGGGGCGTTGACACCCCGGAACCCCCGGAACCCCCGGAGTCCCCGGAACCCCGGGAGCTCCCGGTGACGTCCGGCTGACGTCCCGCTGAACTCCCCTGACGTCCCCGCGCCCCGGTGCACCGCTCCGGGGCGCGGGTCGTCGACGTACCGGACGGGCCGGCCGAGGACCCGGTGCGGCGAGGGCCCGGTGCCGGCCCGTCCGGTCGTCAGATGGTGGCGGTGTCGATGACGAAGCGGTAGCGGACGTCGCTGGCGAGGACGCGCTCGTAGGCGTCGTTGATCCGGTCGGCGCCGATCAGTTCGATCTCGGCCGCCACGCCGTGCTCGGCGCAGAAGTCCAGCATCTCCTGGGTCTCGGCGATCCCGCCGATGCCCGAGGAGCTCATGCTGCGGCGCTTGCCGGCCAGCCGCCGGAGGTCGACCTCCACGGGCTCCTCCGGGAGGCCGACGTTGACCATGGCCCCGTCGGTGCGCAGCAGGGAGAAGTAGGCGGCGAAGTCGAGCGGGGCGGAGACGGTGTTGAGGACGAGGTCGAAGGTGCCCGCGAGGTCCTGGAAGGTCGCCGGGTCGCTGGTGGCGCGGTAGCGGTCGGCGCCCAGCCGCAGGCCGTCGTCCTTCTTGCGCAGGGACTGGGACAGCACGGTGACCTCGGCCCCGAGCGCGTGGGCGATCTGCACGCCCATGTGGCCGAGCCCGCCGAGGCCGACGACGGCGACCCGCGTGCCGGGCCCGGCGTTCCAGTGCCGCAGCGGGGAGTAGGTGGTGATGCCCGCGCACAGCAGCGGGGCGGCCTTGTCCAGCGGCAGCGCGTCCGGGATGCGCACCACGTAGTTCTCGTCGACGACCACGTTCTTCGCGTAGCCGCCGTACGTGGGCCGGCCGTCCTTGCCGACGGAGTTGTAGGTCCACACCGGGCCGTCGTCGCAGTACTGCTCCAGGCCGGCCCGGCAGTTGTCGCAGGTGCGGCAGGAGTCGACCATGCAGCCGACGCCGACCCGGTCGCCGACCCGGAACCTGGTGACGCCGGGGCCGGCCCCGGTGACGACGCCCGCGATCTCGTGCCCGGGCACCATGGGGAAGATCGCCTCGCCCCAGCCCTCGCGGGCCTGGTGGATGTCGGAGTGGCAGATGCCGACGAAGGCGATGTCGATCAGCAGGTCGTGCTCGCCGACCGCACGGCGCTCGATGGTGGTGCGTTCCAGCGGGGCCTTGGGGCCCGGTGCGGCGTAGGCGGCGACGGTGGTGGTCATGGGAGTTCGTTCCCCCTTCTGCGGACGGAACCGCGATGGTCGGATCGGGCCGGTTCGGCCGGGCCGGACGGGTCGGATGAGCCGGACGGGTCGGTCGACCAGCACGTCCACGGTACCCACGAGGGCGGCGCGCCGCGCCGCCGGCCCGGCCGGGGGAAGCGGCGGAACCGGCCTCCGGGGTCCGGGGACGATGCCGGCCCGGGCCCTCCCGCGGGCCCGACCGCGCAGGTCGCAGGGCCGCCGGTTGTTCGGCGTTTTGTTCAATGACCGAGGGCCGAACCAGAACAACCCCGGTGCGCTACACCAGTAGCGCACGCCACACCCGTGTCGTGCGCGGGACCAGGACCGTGGGCCGCGACAGCGCCGGACACCGGGAGAGTTCACCAGATGACGACGCTCTGCATCGCGAACAACCGCACCGAGGAGATGGTCGGGGACCTCACCGGGGCGACGCCGCTGGAGCAGCGGTTCGCCGGGTGCGGGGCGCAGCGGATGCTCTGGTGGGCCGAGGACGGCGATGTCCTGGTGCTGCCCTGGGGCCCCGACCCGGAGTACCTGGCGTACGTCGCCGGGCTGACCGGGGTGCGGGCCGACAGCCTGACCTTCGTGGTGCCGCCGCCGGGCGCCCACGGCGACCAGGCGCTCACCACCGACCGCCTGGTCGACCCGGGTTTCCTCGCGGAACTGCGCCGCGTCCTGGACGGGCGCACCGTCGACGAGGTGCTGGCCGTATCGCCGAACGGCGCGGTGGCCGGGCTGGCGGCCGCGCTCGGCCTGGCGCACGCGATGCCCGGCCTGCCCTTCGCCGAGCAGGGCGGCAACGCCCTGGTCAACAGCAAGGCGGGGTTCCGGGCGCTGGCCGCCGGCGCCGGGGTGCCGATCCCGCCCGGGACGGTGGCCGGCTCGCCGGCCGAGGTCGAGGCCGCCGTCGAGCACCTGCTGGGGCAGGGGCAGAGCGTGATGCTGAAGGTCGAGTACCAGGTGGGCGGCCTGGGCAACGAGATCCTCGCCCGGGACGAGAAGGTGGAGGCGGTCGGCGCCGAGCGGGTGGTGCCGCTGCCGGACCGGGCGGCGGTGGCCGCGTACGTGGCCGAGCGGTGGACCTGGCTGACCGGCGGGCGCGGCCAACGGGTGGTGGTGGAGCGGTACTTCTCCGACTGCGCGCCGCTGTACGCCCAGTTCCTCGTCGACGACGCGGCCGTGGTGCTCGCCGGCTGCGGCGAGATGGTCATGCGGCCGGTGGTGGTCGGCGAGATCACCCCGCCGGTCACCCCGGACTCGGGCGTCCTGGCCGAACTCGTCGAGCAGGGCGCCCGGTTGTGCGAGTCGCTGCGGGTGATCGGCTACCGGGGCACGGTCAGCGCGGACGCCGTGCTGACGCCCGGGGGCGAGATCTACTTCCACGAGACCAACGGCCGGCTCACCGGCTCCAGCCACCTGCACGACATCTTCGCCGCCCGCCTGCTGCGCGAGGAGCACCGAGGCTCGCGCCACCTGCTGGAGCTCGCCGGCCTCAAGGTGCCGTCCTTCGCCGAGGCCGTGGCGGCGCTCGGCGCGGCCGGGCTGGCCTTCGACCCGCGGACCGGCACCGGCGTGCTGTACAGCAACGACTTCGGGCCGGCCGACGGCTCGGTGATGTACTGCGTGGTCGCCGAGAGCCCGGAGGCCGTCCGTGCCCTGGAGAGCGCGCTGCTCGCGCTGTTCGCCGGATGAGGCCCGGGGCGGGTGTGGACGACGCGACCGTGAACGAGACGACCGTGAACGAGACGACCGAGATCGGGACGACCGTGGAGGAGACCACCGTGGGCCAGGCGGAAGCGGGAGCGGAACAGGACGGGAAGGGGATGCGCGCGGCGGTGATCCACCGCTACGGCGGGCCGGAGGAGCTGTGCATCGAGACGGTGCCGGAACCGGTGGCCGGGCCGGGCCAGGTGCTGGTGGACGTCACCCTGGCCGGGCTCAACTACGCCGACCTGGAGATCCGCGCCGGCGAGTACCTGCAGCTCCCGCTGCCGCTGGTGCTCGGCGTCGACGCGGTCGGGCGGCGCCGCGAGGACGGCCGGAGGGTCGTCGCGCTGCTGCGCACCGGCGGCGGCTACGCCGAGGTGGCCGTCCCCGAGGCGGCGCACACGGTGGAGGTGCCGGACGGCGTGGACGACGAGCAGGCGCTCGCGCTGCTGGAGCAGGGGGCGACGGCGTACGGCGCGCTGGTCCTGGCGGGGCGGCTGCGGCCGGGCGACGCCGTCGGGGTGTCCGCGGCCGCGGGCGGGGTCGGTCACCTGGCGGTGCAGCTGGCCAGGGAGCTGGGGGCGGGCCGGGTGGTCGCCCTGGCCTCCACCCCGGAGAAGCGGGAGTTCCTGCGCTCGCTGGGCGCCGACGCCGTGCTGGACTCCGAGGACCCCGACCTGGGCGAGCGGCTCGCGGAGTCGGGCGGGCTGGACCTGTTCGTGGACTCGGTCGGCGGCCGGGTGCTGCGCGCCGGGCTGGCCGGACTGGCACCCTTCGGGCGGCTGGTGTCGGTCGGGGCGCGGGAGGGCGTGGAGGACGGCTTCACGATGGGCGACCTGACCGAGCGCTCGGCGGGGGTGCAGGGCTTCTGGCTCAGGCACGTGCTCACGGACCGGGCGCTGTTCGAAAGCATCGCCGACCACCTGTTCCGGCTCGCCGCCGAGCGGCGGCTGGTCGCGCGGATCGACCGGACCGTGCCGCTGTCCGGGGTGGCCGCGGCGCACCGGGCGATGGCCGCGCGGCAGACCATGGGCAAGGTGCTGGTGGACGTCCGCCGCGAGGCGTGAACGAAGCG
>NZ_JBSHAP010000010.1:0-114740 GCF_053611565.1 Kitasatospora sp. NPDC054795 | reverse complement strand
CACTCCCCGCGCTCGGCGCCGTCCCCCGGGCTGCGCCGCCGGCGCCCGGCCCGCGGCGGCCGGGGCGCCCCCGGCCCCCGCCACCCCCCGCCGGCCGGGCCGGTCGCCGGAGCGGTCGAGCTGCCGGAGGGCAGCTGGTGGGACCGGGACGTGTGGTCCTGGCGACCCGGTGAGCTTCAGGCGGCGCCGTGCGAGGCGGTCCAGGTCAGGCCGGTCAGGTAGGACGGGGCGTCCGGCGGCAGGTGGACGGTGTGCAGGGTGGTGCGGTCGTCGCCGCTGGTGTAGCCGATCAGGCCGTCGGTGAGGTTCTCCAGCGCGCCGAGCCGCACGCCCCACTGGTCGTCCAGCCAGGCGGGCCGGGGCGGATCGGTGCTCGGGTCCAGGGCAGCCAGGCCCACCCGGGCATGCCGCAGCCACAACGGCAGCCCGCACCAACGCCCTTGCCTCACGAGCCTCGAAGTGCACGCCCGGCGCGGGGAGTGCCGCAGCGCGTCCGGAGCGTGCGCGGATGGGTGACGGAGTGATGCGAGTCTGGCTGATAGGCATCGTCTGCGGCCGAGTTCGACAGGTGCCCCGAGACGCGTTCGGGTCGCCGGCGGCGCGAGTTCCTGGAAGCCGCGGGGGTGGGACGCCGCTCGGGGAGGTGGTGATCGACTCGGCGTGCCCTTCCGTCGGGGCCCGTGCTGCGGGCCCCGGCGGACGACGGGCCGGCGAGGAGGGGGTGAGACGGCCGACCTGGCGGCGGCCACAGCCGTCCTCAAGCAGGGCTACGTCTGCACCCTCGCCCACGTCGACCCCGAAACGGGCGGGCCGAGGTGCGTGTCCATGGTCTACGCGTACCACGAGGAGGGGGACGAGCGGCGCCTCTATCTGCACGGCTCCATCTACTGGCCGCCGCAGGCCGAGCTGGCGCCCTCGCTGCGGCAGCTGTGGAACGACGCCGGGGTCCACGTCTGCCTGGCCGTCACCCTGCTCGACGGCCTCATCGTCGGGCGGCGATCAGTACCTCCCTCAACTACCGCTCCGTGGTGGTGGACGGCATCGCGCGGAAGGTCGATCCGGCGGACCGGGCGAAGGCGTTCGAGGCGCTCAGCAACCAGGTCATCCCGGGCCGGTGGCCCGAACTGCGCCCGATCAAGGACGGCAAGGGCGGCAAGGGCGGCGAACTGGACTCGGACGGGGAGCACATCCCCGCCACCGAGGTCCTCTCCGTCAGCCTGACGGAGGACGCGACGGTGAACGTCAAGCGGCACCACGCCGCCGAGCCGGAGCACGAGAACCAGCAGGACTGGGACCGGGACCACGGCAACGCCTGGGGCGGTGTGCTCCCGATGCGCCAGGTGTACGGGCCGGCGGTCCCCGACTCGCACGTCAAGGACAAGGACGCCGACCCGCCGGACCCCGCCCGGCGGGTCATCGGCAGGACCACCTGGGTTCTCCTCGTTCCGGTCACGTCGGATCAGCGGGCGTCGTTGGCATGCGTGCATTCGCGGTGCGGAGGGGGGAGTCCACGCGGAGCATCGGCGACCGACGACAAGCCGTCGAGGTGCGTGCTCCGGCGACGCCCGCCCGGCGTGATCCGAAAGAAGAAGATCTTCATATTCCGGTTCAGGCTGCGGCCTTGGGCAAAGAGCTCAACTGGTCGGGGGACGGTCCGGGCGCGAAATCCGCTGGCCGGAGGGCATCGTCGCCGCGATGATGCGGACATGCGCACCTTCGAAGAGCTGATCGCCGAGGCCGAGGCCGTGTCCGTGGACGGCTGGGACTTCTCCTGGCTGGACGGCCGGGCCACCGAGGAGCGGCCCTCCTGGGGCTACCAGCGGCTGCTGGCCGGGCGGCTGGGCACGGCGACCGCGGCCCTGGACGTCCAGACCGGTGGCGGCGAGGTGCTCGCGGGCGCCGTACGGCTGGGCGGGCGCCCGCCCGTGCTCGCGGCCACCGAGTCCTGGCCGCCCAACGTGGCCCGCGCCACCGACCTGCTGCACCCGCTGGGCGCGGTGGTGGTCGCGGACCCCGACGAGCCGCCGCTGCCGTTCGCCGACGGGGCCTTCGACCTGGTCAGCAGCCGGCACCCGGTGCGGGCCCGGTGGACGGAGATCGCCCGGGTGCTGCGCCCCGGCGGCACGTACTTCGCCCAGCACGTGGGCCCGGCGTCGGCCTTCGAGCTGGTCGAGTACTTCCTCGGGCCGCAGCCGGAGGCGCGCGAGGGCCGCCGCCCCGAGCGGGAGAGCGCCGAGGCGCGGGCGGCCGGGCTGGAGGTGGTGGACCTGCGGTCCGAGCGGCTGCGGATGGAGTTCCGGGACATCGGCGCGGTGGTGTACTTCCTGCGAAAGGTGATCTGGATGGTCCCGGGCTTCACCGTGGCCGGGTACCGGGACCGGCTGTGCGAGCTGGATGCCCGGATTCGGGCCGAGGGGCCGTTCGTGGCTCGCTCGGCGCGCTTCCTGATCGAAGCGTGCAAGCCGTAGCCGGCCCACCGGACGCCGGCGCGCAGGGCAGGGGCCCGGCGGGCCGGCGTCGACGCTCAGGACTGTGCGACCAGGTCCAGGTACGCATCGTGCCAGAGGTCCTCGTCGCCGTCCGGCAGGAGCAGAACGCGGTCGGGCCGGAGGGCCTCGATGGCGCCGGGGTCGTGGGTGACCATCACGATCGCGCCCGGGTAGCTGCCCACCGCCGTCAGGACCTCCGTGCGGGAGGCCGGGTCGAGGTTGTTGGTCGGCTCGTCCAGCAGCAGGACGTTGGCGCCGGAGTGCACCAGGGCGGCCAGGGCGAGCCGGGTCTTCTCACCGCCGGACAGCACCCGGGCCGGCTTGTCGGCGTCGTCTCCCCGGAAGAGGAACGCGCCGAGCACGTGCCGCAGTTCGCCGTCGGTCAGGCCGGGTGCGGCCGCGGCGAGGTTGTCGCGCACGCTGAGTGCCGGGTCGAGGGTGTCGTGCTCCTGGGCGAAGTAGCCGAGCCGCAGGCCGGAGCCGGGGACGATGCGGCCGGAGCCCGGTGTCTCCCGGCCGGCCAGGACGCGCAGCAGGGTGGTCTTTCCGGCCCCGTTCGGGCCGAGCACGACCAGCCGGCTGCCGCGGTCCACGGCCAGGTCCAGTCCGGTCAGCACCGGCCGGCCGCCGTAGGACTTGGCGAGGCTGATCGCCCCGAGCGGCATCCGGCCGCACGGGGCGGGCTCGGGCAGCCGGATCCGGGCGGTGCGCTCGGCCTGCCGGACGGGTTCGAGTTCGGCGAGCATCCGGTCGGCCCGGCGGGCCATGCTGCGGGCGGTGGTCGCGGTGGCGACGTTGGCCCGCATCCGGTCGGCCTGCGCGTGCAGGGAGGCGGCCTTGCGTTCGGCGTTGGCCCGCTCCCGGGTGCGGCGGCGCTCGTCGGCGGCGCGCTGGGTCAGGTAGGTCTCCCAGCCGGTGTTGTGGACGTCGATCGTGGCGCGCTGCGGGTCCAGGTGGAAGACCCGGTTGACGGTCTCCGCGAGCAGCCGCAGGTCGTGGCTGATCAGTACCAGCCCGCCCTGGTGGGTGGCGAGGAAGCCGCGCAGCCAGGCGACGGAGTCGGCGTCCAGGTGGTTGGTCGGCTCGTCCAGCAGCAGGGTGCCGTGGTCGGCGAACAGGATGCGGGCCAGCTCGACCCGGCGGCGCTGGCCGCCGGAGAGCGTGCCGACGGGCGAGCCCATCAGGTGGGCGGGCAGGCCGAGCCCGGCCGCGACCCGGGCCGCCTCGGCCTCGGCGGCGTAGCCGCCGCGGGACTGGAACCCGGCCTCGGCCCGGACGTACGCGTCCATCGACCGGCCTTCCTCGGCCGGTGACCCGGCGCGGGCCATCGCCGCCTCGGCGGCGCGCAGCGTGCGGACGGCGGTGTCCAGGCCGCGGGCGGACAGGATGCGGTCGGTGACGGTGACCGACGGGTCGGCGGCGCGGGAGTCCTGCGGGAGGTAGCCGACGGCTCCGGTTCGGGTGACGGTGCCGGCGGCGGGTGCCAGCTGCCCGGCCAGGGTGGCGAGCAGTGTGGTCTTGCCGGCACCGTTGCGGCCGACCAGGCCGATCCGGTCGCCGGGGGCGATGTGCAGGGTGACGTCGGACAGCAGGAGGCGGGCGGCGACGCGCACGTCGACACCGCGGGTGGTGATCACGGGATAACGCTCCGAAACGGCTAGCGAACAGACGGGTGGCGTGGAAGCGGTCCGTCGGCTAGGAAATTCGGGGCGTAGACATGGGGCCACAGTAGTGGGAGGGGTGGACCGGACGCATCCGAATTAACGGGGCGGTGCGGGGTGGTCGGCCGCGGCGGGGCCCCGGGTGCCACCCCCTCCGCCCGGGGCGGTTCGGTTTCGGCCATGCCGGAGGCGGATGGCGCATGGGGCCTCCTTGTCATGGTCGCGGCGCAATCGCTTGCATGTCCGCATGGGCCGACGCGATCTCGTACTCCTGACCGACCACAGCTCGACCGAAGGCAGCCGGCAGGTGCTCGCCGCCGCCGCGCGGACGCTGACCGGCCGGGAACCCGTCCAGCTGGACGCCCGGCACTTCATGACCGGCGGCAGCGGGCTGATCGAGGCCGACGACGCGGGCGGAATCCGGCTGGAGGCGGGCGGCCGGGCGGTGACCGCCGACACCGTGATCGTCTACGAGATCCCGCCGCACCGGCGCCGCGCGTTCGAGGACTGCCAACGGCGGCTGCGCGGCTTCGGCGCCCGCTCGCTCGGTACCGACGCCGAGGCGTGGCGGGCGGCCACCGAGAAGGACGCCACGGTCGCGAGCTTCGTCCGGGACGGCGTGCCGCACATGCCCAGCATCGCGCTCTCCAGGCCGAGCCCGGAGGCCGCCGTCGACGCCTTCGCGGCACTCGGCGGCGACGTCTGGGCCAGGCCCTGCATCGGGATGGGCGGCGACGACGTCTTCCACCTCACCACCCGCGCTCAGCTCGACGCCGCCGCACGGCACTACGCCCGGGCGGGCGCGGACTGGCTGATCGCCCGCGACGCCCGGAACCTCCTCCCGGACGGGCGCCGCCACCAGTACCGGGTGGTGGTGCTGCAGGGGCGCGTGGTCCGGGTCGTCGAGCACGTCCAGGCGGACCCGGACGCGCCCTGCAACGAGAGCCGGGGGGCCGTCTCCACGCTGCTCGACTACACCGAACTGCCGGACGGACTCGCGGAGTCGGCCATCGCGGCGGCCGCCTCCACGGGCCTCGACCTCGCCGGGGTGGACCTCGCCGCCGAGAGCGGCGGCGTGGTCTTCGAGGTCAACGTCCACCCCGCCTTCGGCCGGCGCGGCCTGGAACAGGTGGCGTTGCCGTACGTCGCCGCGCACCTCGGCGAGTAGCGCCGGGGCATCCCGCCGGCGCCCGGGGCATCCCGCCGGTGCCCGGAACGCCCCGGTGAAACACCCCGCCGGTGCCCGGAAGGCTCCGGTGCCTGCCTCAGGCCCGCAGGACCGCCGCGAGCACCGACGGCCGGAACAGCGCCGACGGGGGCGCCACCAGCGACATCACCTCGTGGAACACCGCGGTGACCGCCGTGTCCAAGGTGCTGGCCGCCAGCACCTTGTCGAAGAAGCTGTGCTGGAGCCCGATCAGGGCGCCCGAGGGCGCGCCGGTGGTGGCGGGGAAACGGGCGTCCTCGGCGCAGGAGATCACCCAGGGGATCTTGGACGCCACGGCGACGGCGCGCCGTGCGGCCCGGGCGGTGGCGTGTCCGATGCCGCCGTGCCGCTTCGCGGTGCGGCGGAGCTCCCGGGCGCAGAACAGCGCGACGGTGACGCCCTGCCCGTACACCGGGTTGAAGGTGCTCGCGGCGTCGCCGACCACCACCAGCCCGTCCGGGCAACTGCGCTCGTAGTGCCGGCGCACGCCCGGGCCGGGGTGGAAGCCGCGGACCTCGCCCGCGGGTTCGGCGTCCCGCAGCATCTCGTGCAGGAGCGGGTCGCGCAGCAGGCGCAGGTGTTCGGTGAACCCCTCCTCGCCGGCCGCCGGCTCGGCGCCGCGCATCCCGGCGAGGCTGACGATCCAGCGGTCGCCCTCGACCGGCAGCAGCACGCCCATGCGCTGCGCGTCCGGCGCCTTGGTCTGGAGGTAGGCCGCCCGGCCGACGGTCTCGGACCCGTCCGGGCGGTGGAACATCCGGGAGACGTACGCGACGCCCGCGTCCACCCGCTCCTCGGGCACCGGCGGGCAGCCCAGCTCGGCGAGCCACTTCGGCACCGAGGTCGAGCGGCCCGTCGCGTCCACCACCAACTCGGCGGGTATCTCCCGGACTTCGCCGCGCTCCTGGCCGCGCTCGCGGACCTTCACCCCGGTCACCGCGGTCGCCGTGCCGAGCAGTCCGACCGCGTCCGTGCCCTCCAGGAACTCGATCGCGGGATGGGCGCGGACCCGGTCCAGCACGAACGAGTCCAGCAGCGACCGGGTGCAGGAGAGGAAGCCCACCTGCGCCGGGTACTCGGCCAGCCACCCGGCGGAGCAGAGCCACTTGACGTCCGAGGCGGCCACCCGCTGCGCGCCCGCGGCCATCAGCTCCTGCTTGATGCCGGGCATCATCTCCTCCAGTAGCCGGTGCCCGGCCTCCAGCACCAGGTGCGCGTGCCGGCCCTGCGGCACCCCCGCCCGGAACTCCGCCCCCGCCGGGTACCGGTCCCGCTCCACCACCACGATCCGCTCGGCGAACCCGCGCAGTGCCCACGCGGCCGCCATTCCCGCGAGCCCGCCGCCGATCACCACTGCCGTACCCCGCCCCGGGGCCCTGTCCGAAGAAGTCATGACACGTAGCGTAGTGGCGTGCTCGCCTCCCTGTGATCACTTCGCTGCCGATGAACAGCCCTGCCCAGTGGGGCCGTTGACGGCGCACGGCGGCACCGGACGGCCCGCGGGGCGTGCGTGGGGCGTGCGCGGGGGCGGCCTGCGCGGGCGCGGACACGGTCCGGGGGCACGGGCCACGGCGGGCCCTGGATGCGACCCCGGCCGTAACCCCGGTCGGGGCCCGGGTCGTGCGGGTACTAGACTCGACGGGATTGTGCTGGCGCCCCTCCCGGTGCGCAGGCGCGCGGAGGCGAGGAGGTGAGGGCCGTGGAGTGCAGTAGTACGGGTCGAAGTCGGCCCCGCCCCCGGTTGTCCCGCACCACTCGCGGCCCCCGGCACACCTCCTCCCGTACGGCTCCCGCGCGGCACTGACCTCGTCCTCCCGGCGAGGCGCCGCCGGTCGCGCCGTGCGCGTGGCGGCCGGCCGGGCGCCTCCGGTCCGCCGTGTCCCCTTGCGGCGGCCGGGCATCCACCGTGGAGGTCCCGCCATGTCCGACTGGCGTGTGCGCGCCGTGCGCGCGAGCAAGCGTCCGTTCTCCCGTTCCGTCGTCCGGCCCACGGACACCCAGCCCGCGCCCGAGCACTCGATGGACCCCCGGCCCGACCAGCCCGTCGAGCCGGTGACGCTGGAACGCTCCGTGGTGGACGCGGCCGTCTACCGGGACGGCCGCCGGACGGACGCGCCCACGGACCTCGCCGACATCTACCGCACGCTGCCCGACCGGCCCGGCACGATGGCCTGGATCGGCCTCTTCCGTCCCGCCGAGGCGCAACTGCTGGAGGCCGCCGACCGGTTCGACCTGCACGAGCTGGCCGTCGAGGACGCCATCGTCGCCCATCAGCGGCCGAAGCTGGAGCGCTACGGCGACACCCTGTTCGTGGTGCTGCGCGCCGCCCGCTACCTGGACGAGGCGGAGGAGGTCGACTTCGGCGAGATCCACCTCTTCGTCGGCCCCGACTTCGTGCTCACCGTCCGGCACTCCCAGGCCCCGGACCTGTCGGCGGTGCGCCGCCGGCTGGAGGCCGACCCGGAGCTGCTGGCGCTCGGCCCGGAAGCGGTGCTGTACGCGGTGCTGGACGCCGTGGTCGACGGCTACGCGCCGGTGATCGCCGGCCTCCAGCACGACATCGACGAGATCGAGACCGAGGTGTTCGGCGGCGACCCGCAGGTCTCCCGCCGCATCTACGAGCTCTCCCGCGAGGTGATCGAGTTCCAGCGGGCCACCCGCCCGCTGCTGGAGATCATGAAGAGCCTGGAGGCGGGGTTCGGCAAGTACGGCACCGACGAGGAGCTCCAGCGCTACCTGCGCGACGTCGCCGACCACGCCACCTACGCCGCCGAGCGGGTGGACGGCTTCCGGCAGATGCTCCAGAACATCCTGACCGTCAACGCGACACTGGTCTCGCAGCGGCAGAACGAGGAGATGAAGCAGCTCGCCGAGGCGGGGCACGCGCAGAACGACGAGATCAAGAAGATCTCCTCCTGGGCGGCCATCCTCTTCGCGCCGACACTGATCGGCACGGTGTACGGGATGAACTTCGAGACGATGCCGGAGCTCAAGTGGGTCTTCGGCTACCCGTTCGCGATCGGGCTGATGGCGCTGGTGTGCACCGGGCTGTACCTGGTGTTCAAGAAGCGGGACTGGCTGTAGGCCGGAGCCCCGGGCCCCGCTGACCCGGGCCCCGCGCCCCCGGGGCCGCTTCCGTGCGTGGGCACCGCATCCCGCTTTCCTCACCGGACGGTGACAACTCGGCCTCGTTCCAAGGACGTTCGGTGCCGACGCGGGATCGGAGGGGGACCCTTCCCCGGGAGCGGGGAGGAGGTCCGGATGCGGGCGATCGCGGGGATGATGACGGCGGCCGTGGTGATGGGGTTGCTGCTGGGTGGGGCGGTGAGCCTGCTGCTGTTCGCCTTCACCGACTGGTTCGACCCGATCGCGCGGTGGGTGCACGTGCACGGCTTCCTCCTCTGGGGCCACGGCAGACCTTAGACATCAGCCGGGCAGCAGTCGCTCGTACTCGGCCTCCGGGTCCAGTTGGCGCCGGTACTCGACGTGCAGCCGGACGGTGCCGTCCGTTCCGGCCAGGCGGTCGAGCGGGCCGTCGCCGGCCGGGAGCGGGTGGGGCTGCGGCCACTGCTGTGCGAGGACGGCCAGCGGGGTGCCGTCGGCGGTGCGGACCACCCAGGTGGCGCGGCCGCCGCCGATCAGCGGGAGCCGGGGCCGGGGGAGGCCGAGGGCGGTGAGCGCTGCCGGGGTGTCCAGGTGGTCGGGGAGGGTGAGGGTCTCGGCGTGCGGGGCGTCGGCGTCGTCGCCGGCCGCGACGCTGTCCCGGGTGAGGAGGATGCGCATGGCGGGAGGATAGGCCGGAGCCGTGGGCGAGCGCTCGGAGTGTGGCCCGCGGGGGTGGCGGCGGGGCCTCACCCGTGTGCCGGATTGACAATGGGCATTGCCGTACCGGCAAATGGCAGGCATGGCCGACGAAGACTTCGAGAACGTCCTCACCACGGTGGGCCCGCGGCTGCGGGCGCTGCGGCGGGAGCGCGGCACCACGCTCGCCAAACTGGCCGCCGTCACCGGCATCTCGCTCAGCACGCTGTCCCGGCTGGAGTCCGGGCAGCGCAAGCCGACGCTGGAGCTGCTGCTGCCGCTGGCCCGGGAGTACCGGGTGCCGCTGGACGAGCTGGTCGGCGCCCCGGCCACCGGCGACCCGCGGATCCATCCGCGCCCGGTGACCAGGAACGGCCAGACCATCGTCCCGCTCACCCGCCACCTGGGCGGCCTGCACGCCTACAAGCACATTGTGCCGCCGGGCCGGAACGCCGGACCCGAGCTGGAGCTGAAGGTCCACGAGGGGTACGAGTGGCTGTACGTGCTGTCCGGACGGCTGCGGCTGGTCCTCGGCACCCACGACCTGGTGCTGACGGCGGGTGAGGCCGCCGAGTTCGACACCCGCACCCCGCACGCCTTCGGCAACGCGGGGCAGCAGCCGGTGGAGTTCCTCAGCCTGTTCGGGCCGCAAGGGGAGCGCATCCACGTCAGGGCGCGCCCGGGAACCTCTGTTCGGTAGGTTCGTTCCTGACAGGGGGTCTTCCTACCGGCTCCCGCCAGGCCATCGGGAGGGGCCGAGGAAATGACTGTGCAGCAGAGCGCGGAGTCCGGCGAGAGCGGCGGAGCCGGGGAGCGTGCGGAGGCCGGGTACGGCCGGGCGGAGTCGGGTGCGGGCAGCGCGGTGGCGGAGGGTGCGGACGCGGGCGCCGGTGCTCCCGGCGGGACCGGTGCACCCGGGAGCGCGGGTGCTCCCGGGAAAGCCGCTCCCGGGGAGGGCGGCGCCTCCGGGAAGGCCGACGCTCCCGGGAACGCCGACGTTCCCGGGACGGCCGACGAGGAGGCCGAGCGCCCCCGGAAGAAGCGCCCGTTCTGGCAGGAGCTGCCGATCCTGCTGGTGGTCGCGCTGCTGCTCTCGCTCGGGATCAAGACCTTCTTCGTACAGGCCTTCTCCATCCCCTCCGGCTCGATGGAGCAGACCCTCGCGATCGGCGACCGGGTGCTGGTCGACAAGTTCACCCCGTGGTTCGGCGCCAAGCCCGAGCGCGGCGAGGTGGTGGTGTTCCGCGATCCGGGCGGCTGGCTGGAGGGCACGCCGACGGCCTCGGGCGACTCCGTGATGGGGACCGTCCAGAAGGCGCTCAGCACCGTCGGCCTGATGCCCTCGGCGGACGAGAAGGACCTGATCAAGCGGGTGATCGCGGTCGGCGGTGACACCGTGGAGTGCGAGGCGGGCTCGCCGCTGAGGGTGAACGGCGTCGCGCTGGACGAGCCGTATCTGTTCCCGGGTGCGACGCCCTGCGACAACGACCCGGTCGGCACCGTCACCGTGCCCAAGGACAAGCTGTGGGTGATGGGCGACCACCGCAACAACTCGCGAGACTCCCGGTGGCACCACAACGAGACCGGCGACGGCTTCGTGCCGGTGGACAACGTGGTCGGCCGGGCCTTCGTGGTCGCCTGGCCGTTGTCCGACTGGTCCACGCTGCCGGTCCCGGACACCTTCGACAAGGTGCCGGCCGGGGCGGCGGGCGCGGCCGGCGCGCCGTTCGGGACGCCGCCGGCGCCGGAGGCCGCCGCACTGGCCGGCGTCGTGCCGCTCGCCCTGTGGCAGCGGCGGCGCTCGGCGCGGAAGGACCGCTGAGGCCGGCTCGCCCTCCCGGAACCCGGCCGATCGGCTTCGATCGGGTTCGATCGGCTTCGACGGAACTCCTCCCACTGACATCTACACGCCTGTAGAGTTCAGGAGGTGAGCTGAACGCCCGGCGGCCGGCCGCCCCGAGCGGGGCGCCCGGCGGCCGGGTCCGGGTCGGGAGGCGGAGCCGTGATGGAGAATCAGTGCAGCCCCGGGGATGCCGGAGGTCCGGCGGGGCCGGAACCGGCGGGAACGGATCAGGCAGGACCGGAAGCGGCGGCCCGGGACGTCCACTGGGTCTACCAGCCGGTCGAGGTGGACCTCGGGGACGGCGGCTGGGCGCTCGGCCGGATCAGCGCGTGGTGGCAGGACGCGGCCGGGCAGCGCTGGTGCCGGCTGCGCATCGGCCGCGGCGGACAGCCCGCGCTCTGGCAGCCGTTCGACCCGGCGCGGGTGCTGCTGCTGCCGGTGTCCGGGCTCTGAGCAGGCCGGTCGGGCGTTCCCGGTGGAACCGTTCGGCGGGCCCCGTCGTCCCTGGGATCGACCGCTGACAGGCCACTTAGCGACCGGGGACGACGTGACTTCGGAGATCTACTTCAGCAGCAACTACCGCGACCTGTGCGAGCAGCACGGCACCGGCGCGGGTTTCCAGTTCGAGTTTTCCTGCTACCGCTGCTCGGACACCTGGCGTTCGGCGTTCGAGCCGTTCCGGACCGGCCAGATGGCGGGCTGGATAGGCAAGGGCGTCAGCGCGGCCTGGAACCTCATCGGCGGCAACGCCAACACCATCAGCAACGCCGCCGACGGTCTGGCCGGCCAGACCTGGGGCACCTCGCGGGACGAGGCCTTCCAACGGGCCATCACCAACGCCCAGTCCCACTTCAACCGCTGCGCCCGGTGCACCCACTACGTCTGCGGCCGCTGCTTCGACCCGGCCCAGGGCCTGTGCCACACCTGCGCCCCGGACACCGCGGCCGAGGCGGTGGCGGCGCAGCACCGCGGCCTCAACGACACGGTCACCGAGCGCGCGTACAAGTCCGGTCAGCAGTCCGGGGCCGAGTTCGACGTCACCGCGCCGCGTCAGCTGGTCTGCCCGCAGTGCCGCACCGAGACCCACGGCACGCCGTTCTGCCCCGGCTGCGGCTTCCGACTGGCGCAGCCCGTCCAGTGCACGAGCTGCCACAAGGACGTCCCGGACGGCGCCGCGTTCTGTCCGTCCTGCGGGACGAGACGCTGACACCTCGTCCGCAGGACGGCGGGGCGCCCCCGGAGCGACGGGCCGGAGGCGCCCCGCCGTCGTGTGCGCGGGACGGACCGGCTCAGCCGTACGAGAGGTTGGCGCAGGGATCGTCGTCGGCCGAGCGGGCGGCGCCGCTGACGCTGGTGGGCAGCGGGGCCGGGGCGGTGGGGGCGCCGCCGGGGGCCGCGGTGGCGGGGCCGGCGGGGTTGGCGGCGGCGAAATCGTGGCCGAGGACGACGCTGACGCCCCGGCCGCCGGGCTGCACGGTCGCGCCGGGGAACAGCTTGGCGACCGCCTCGGCGGCGGTGCGCTCGCCGGTGCCGTACTCGACGACGGTGGTGCTGCGCGGCTTGCCGACCGCGTTGCCGACGCCGGCGACGGTGTAGCCGGCGCCCTTGACGGTCTCCGCGGCCCGGCCGCCGAGCCCGGACTCGCCGGTGCTGTTGAGCACGGAGACCTTCACCTCGGCGGCCTTGGCGTCCGGGGCAGGCGCAGGCGCGGCCTCGGCGGCGGGAGGGGCGGAGGGGGTGGCGGCGTCGGCCGGGGCGCTCGCGTCCTGGCCGTCGATGGTGCGGTCGGCCTTGAGCGCGGCCCACAGCTGGTCCACGTCGGGGTGCACCAGGGCGACCCGCGGGCCCTCGTAGCGCCAGGGCACGGTGAGGAACTTGATGTCGTGCAGGTTCACGTCCTTGAGTTCCATGGCGAAGGAGAGCAGCTTGGCGGCCGAGCCGAGGCCGGGGTCGACGGTCAGCGACCTGGTGGCCGCGTCGGCCAGCGGCAGCAGCGTGGTCGGGTCCATGCCGCGGGACTTGACCTCCTTGATGAGGGAGGACATGAAGGCCTGCTGGCGCTTGGTGCGGCCGATGTCGGAGCCGTCGCCGATGCCGTGCCGGACCCGGACGTAGTCCAGCGCGGCCTGGCCCTCGACCTTCTGTTTGCCCTTGGGGAAGAGCAGCTTCCCCTTGTGGCCGAGGTTGGGGTTGAGGTCCCCCTCGTGGATGTCGTTCGGCAGGCAGACCTCGACGCCGCCGACCGCTTTGGTCATCGCGGCGAAGCCGTTGAAGTCGACCACGATGGTGTGGTCGACGCGCAGGTTGGTCAGCTTCTCGACGGCGTTCTGGGTGCAGGCCGGGTTGCCCTGGTCGCTGTCGCCGACCGAGAAGGCGCTGTTGAACATCACATTGCTCTGCTCCTTGGTCCACTTGCCGTTGGGGAGCTTGCACGGCGGGATGGTGACCAGGGAGTCGCGGGGGATGGAGATGCCGACGGCGTGCTTGTGGTCGGCGTAGACGTGCAGCAGGATCGCGGTGTCCGAGCGGGCGCCGCCGTCCCCGCCGCCGCCCAGGTCGCTGTTGCCGTTGCCGCGGCTGTCCGAGCCGATCATCAGCACGTTGACCGGGGTGCGGCCCTGGGCGTCCGGGGTCGCGGCCTCCGGGCGGTCCTTGCTGAGGGCGTCGCCGTCGAAGGTGTTGATGTTGCTGTTCAGCCGGTAGTAGAGGCCGGCGCCGCCGAGGACGGCGAGCGCGGTGCAGCCGGCGGTCGCCCAGAGCACCTTCTCCTTGGTGCTGCGCTTGGGCTTCTTGCGCGCCCGGGCCGCTGAACGACCGTCCGATATGCTCGCACTGTCCGGGTTCCGGTCGTTCTTCTGGCCGGTTCTCCGGCCGGTGGCCCGGCGTCCGCCCGCACGGTGCGGCGAATTCTCGGCTTCGGGGGAACCCTTTCGGCCAGACACGTCGTCATCCTCCACAGTTGCCACGCGAGCCCCCGTCGAAAAGCGGCGGGTTCGCGTGGCCCGGGGCCGGAGCCGATCCGGGCGTGACCCGTCGCTAAACTTTTACACCGCTGTAGAACTTCAGTGGAGCATACTAGGCGCGGATGGGAAAACCAGCTGGTCAGACCATGAGAAATTGGTCAGAGCGGCTGTTCCGCGCTGCTCCGGACCCGTACGAGGAGCACGATGACTGATCGGATAGCACGTTCGATAGCCGGCGCCCTGGTGGCCCTGCTGGCTGCCGCCGGCCTCACCGCGGCGGCATCGGGCGCGGCGGCGGTGGCCGCACCCCGAACCCTCGCGGCCGCCGCCGCGCATCCGGGAGCCCCCGGGGGTGCCGCCGCCGCGGACGGCGGCGCGCAGATCGGCACGGAGGCGCGCGCCGCCTCCGCGGTTGCCGCCACCTCCGCCACCTCCTCCGCCGCCGATGTCGCGCACCTCGCGGCCAAGGACGAGAAGAAGAAGAAAAAGGGATTCTTCGCCAAGCTGGGCAAGTTCCTGCTGGTCGTGGTCATCCTGCTCATCCTGCTCGTCGTCCTGCTGATCGTCGGGATCGTCTACGCCTCCAAGCGGATCTTCAGCCGCCGCAAGTAGCCGCGGGCCGCCACCGTCGGCCGTGCACCGGCCGTGCACCGGCCGTGCACCGGCCGAGTACACCGCGCAGCGCGCACGGCCGCGACCCGGGCGTTCGCCGCCGCCCCCCGGGCGGCGGAGCCGGAACGACCGCCCGGGGCAGGCCACTTGACGCCGATTGGCCCTGGCCGGGGTGCCGGGGCCGCCCGAGGATGGGCGCCATGAACGACTTCCACACCCAGGAGAGCCCCGAAGGGCTGCGCCCCGAGAGCCGGGTCGTCCACCCGCCGCTCGCCGAGGTCACCGGCAGCCGTCCACTCGGCGTCCCGCTGCACCAGGGCCACCTGTTCGCCTTCGACACCGGCGACGCACTCGCCGGGGCCCACGACGGACCGGACGGCGCCTTCCTCTACAACCGCTTCGGCAACCCCACCGTCCGCTCGCTGGAGCAGGCTGTCGCCGGACTGGAGGGCGGCACCGGCGCCCTCGCCACCGCCTCCGGCATGGGCGCGATCAACACCGCGCTGCTCTCCCTGCTGCGCGCCGGCGACCACGTGATCGCCCAGCGCAGCCTGTACGGCGGCACCGTCGGCGCGCTGACCGACCTCACCGAGCGCTGGGGCGTCGAGGTCGACTACGTGAGCGGCGACGACCCCGCCGGGGTGGCGGCCGCGCTGCGGCCCCGCACCCGGGTGCTGCTCCTGGAGACCGTCTCCAACCCCACCACCCGGGTCACCGACCTGCCCGGGCTGATCGCCGTCGCCCGGCGGGCCGGGGTGGTGAGCGTGGTGGACAACACCTTCGCGACCCCGCTGCTGTGCCGCCCGATCGAGCACGGCGCGGACATCGTGATCCACTCCGTGACCAAGTACCTGGGCGGGCACTCGGACGTGCTCGGCGGGGTCGCCGTCTTCGCCGACCCGGAGCTGCACCGGCGGGTCTGGCGGCGCTCGCTCGAACTCGGCGCCTCCGCCGACCCGTTCGCCGCCTGGCTGACCCTGCGCGGTATGCAGACGCTCGCCCTGCGGGTCCGCCGCCAGTGCGAGACCGCGCTCGACCTGGCCGGCCGGCTCGCCGCCCACCCCGCGGTCACCGCCGTCCACTACCCGGGCCTGCCCACCCACCCCGACCACGACCTCGCCCGCCGGCTGCTGCCCGACGGCCACGGCGGCGTCCTGGCCTTCGACCTGGCCGGGGGCCGGAAGGCGGCCGGCACGTTCACCGAGTCCGTCCGGCTCGCCTCGCTGGCACCGTCCCTGGGCGACGTGCACACCCTGGTGATCCACCCGGCCAGCACCTCCCACCGGCAGCTGTCGGACGAGGAACTGGCGGCGGCGGGCATCGGGCCGGGGACGGTGCGGCTGTCGGTGGGCATCGAGCACCCGGAGGACATCTGGGCGGACGTCGCGCGGGCGCTGGCGAAGGTGTGAGCCCGAGCGGTGCGGCCGTCGGCACGGGTGGGTGCGGGCCGGCCCGGGCCCCGTGCTCGACGACCGGGGCGCCGCCCGGGTCCGGAGCGCGGGGGAGGCGGGCGCGCCGCCCGGCCCGTCAGCGCTGCCGGGGCCGGGCCACCAGGAGCGCGATGTCGTCCTCGGCGGCCGGGGCCGGCGGCGGGGCGAGGGAGCGCAGGACGGCGTCGAGCAGGTCGTCGAGGTCTCCGGCGGCGGGCAGCCGCAGCGCCGCGAGCCGCTCCAGCGAGACGTCGATGTCCTCGCCCCGGCGCTCGACCAGGCCGTCGGTGTAGAGCAGCAGGGCCTGCTCCGGCAGGAGCGGGTGGGCGGTCTGCTCGTAGCCGCCGAGACCGGTGCCGAGCGGCGGGCCGGTGGGGACGCGCAGCAGCTCGGTCGGCCGGCCGGGGGTGATCAGGGCGGGCGGCAGGTGGCCCGCGCTGGAGAGGGTCCAGCGGCCGCGGCCCGGGTCGGCGAGGGCCAGGAGGCAGGTGGCCGGGCGGGCGGAGTCGTCGGCGGAGATGATGTTGTCGAGCTGACGCAGGATCCGGTGCGGGGGCAGGTCCATCCCGGCGAGGTCGCGCAGTGCCGAGCGGTAGTGGCTCATGTCGACGGCGGCCTCGACGCCGTGCCCCATGACGTCGCCCATGGCGAGCAGGGTGCGCCCGAACGGCAGCCGGACCGTCTCGAACCAGTCGCCGCCGACCACCGACGCGCTCCCGGAGGGCAGGTAGCGGGAAGCGAGGACGAGGTTCTGGTGCGGGTTGCCGGGTTCGCTCAGCAGCGCCCGCTGGAGTTCGAGGGCGATTTCCTGGGAGCGGGCGAAGCGCCGGGCGTTGTCGAGGGCGGTGGCGGCGCGGGCGGCGAGGTCGCCGAGCAGGGCGGCCTCGTCGGGGGTGAAGGCCGGGCCGGCGGCGGTGCGGCCGAGGGTGAGCAGCCCGATCAGGCGGCCCCGGGCGGCCAGCGGCAGTACCAGCAGCGAGGCCGTCCCCGCCGGACAGCCGTCCTCGGGGCCGGGCTCGGTGAGCACGGCGACGCCGTCGGCCAGGCTGCGGGCGGCGGCCGAGCCCTCCCGGTGGCGGATCGATTCTCCGTACCGGGGCAGCTCGGCGAGGGCGGCGGCCAGCGCGGGAACGGACCGGGCGCCGGCGCGGCGCAGCCGCTGGGGCGCGCCGTGGCCGGCCCGGGCGGGTTCGGCCTCGGGCGGCAGCAGGTCCACGACGGCTAGTTCGGCGAGCCGGGGCACGGCGAACGCGGCGAGCTCAGCGCCGGTGGTGGCGATGTCGAGGGTGGTGCCGATCCGTTCGGTGGCGGCGTCCAGCAGGGCGAGCCGGGCCCTGGCCCGTTCCAGCTCGCGCAGTTGGTCGCGGGCGGGGTCGGGGTCGTCCAGGACGACGACGACCACCCCGGTGGTCCGCCCGGAGCGCCGCAGTGCCCGGTAGCGCACCCGCAGTCCGGGCGGCACGGGGGCACCCGCGCCGTCCGGGCCTCCGGTGGCGTGCTCGCGGGCGAGCCCGTCGGCGAGCACCCGGCGCAGGATGCCGAGGGCCCCGGCGAAAGCGGTGGTCCCGGCGGCCCGGCCGAGCAGGTCCGCGCGGCGCAGCCCGGTGGCGGTGGTGAACGCGGCGTTCAGGTACTGCCAGCGCAGGCGCTCGTCGAGCAGCGCGACACCGACGGGGGCGGCGGCCAGGACCTCGCGGAGCCGCTCCGGATCGTCGCCGCCGGTGTCGCCGCCGCTGTCACCGCCGGTGATCGCGCCGAGCCGGGCGGCGAGGGCCGCCGCGGTCGCCGCCAGGGACCGGGTGTCCGGTGTCGCGGGCCGCGGACCCTCTGCTCGGTTGCCGTGCCGGAAGTGCATACGCCCATGATCACGCGCCCGCGCGCGGCACGCCCACAGGTGGGTGAAACGTTGACCGGCCGGAGACGGTGCTGTAACGGACGGCCCGGGCGGCTGCGGGGCCGACCGCGCGGACATCCGCGCCGCCGTACGGATACGGCAGGCGAACGGCGGATGATCACCGGTCATACTTGGGCGGCGGCGCCCGACCCCGGACGCCGCGGGCCGGGCCGGGCCCATCCGGCCGTACCGACCCGGCCGTACCGACCCGGCCGTACCGACCCGGCCCGTGCCCGAGCACCCAGACCGGAGGAACCCGATGAGCCCCCACCAGCCGACCAGTCGCCCGGCGGCCGGGGCCCCCGGGGTGCCGTGGAACCGGCAGCGGCTGCGCAGCAACAACGAGTGGCTCCTGCTGGAGCTGCTGCGCACGGGCGGCGGCTCCTCACGCGCCCAGCTGGCCCGGGACACCGGGCTGTCCAAGCCGACGGTCTCGGCCGCCCTGGCCGAGCTGGAGCGGGCGGGCCTGGTCCGGGAGGCCGGGCGACTGGCCCCCGAGCGGGGCCGTACCGCCGTGCTGTACGAGGTCGACCCGACGGCCGGACACGTGCTCGGCGTGGACATCGGCCGGGCCCGGCTGCGGGTGGCGGTGGCCGACCTGGCCGGGACGGTGATCGCCCGCCGGGACGTCGCCAACCGGGGCCGCTCGGCGAACGCCGTCGCGCACGCCGTGGTCGCCGCCGCGCACGAGGCGATCGCCGAGGCGGGCCTGGCCGCCGGGGACATCGTGCACGCGGTGATCGGTACCCCGGGGGTGTGGGACGAGCAGCGGCGCGGGGTGCGCTACGCCAGCAGTCTGCCCGGCTGGGGCAGGCCGGGACTGTTCGACCGGATAGGGGAGGGCCTGGGAACGGCCGTCTCGGTGGCCAACGACGCCAACCTGGCGGCGCTCGGCGAGTACACCCTGGGTGCCGGCCGGGGCAGCCGGATGTTCGCGTACCTGCTGGTCGGCACCGGCCTCGGGCTGGGTGTGGTGAAGGACGGCGAGCTGCTGCTCGGCGCGCACGGCGCACTGGGCGAGATCGGCCTGGTCCCGCTGCCCGGGCGGCCCGGCGAGCCGGGCGCGACCATCGAGCAGGACGCCGCCGCGGACGCCGTGGTGCGTGCCGCCCGGGACTTCGGGCTGGACGGGGAGTCCGCGACGCGGCAACTGACGGCGAAGCAGGTGTTCGAGCGGGCCCGGGCCGGGGAGCCCGCGGCGGTCCGGGCGGTGGAGCGGGAGGCCGAGCGGCTCGCCTACGCGGTGGCCGTGCTGTCGGCCGTCCTGGACCCGGACCTGGTGGTGCTGGGCGGCGGGATCGGCAGCAGCGCCGACCTGCTCCTGGAACCGCTGGAGCAGGCCCTGCACCGGCTCGCCCCGATGCGTCCGACGCTCGCGCCGAGCCTGCTGGGGGAGGAGGCCGTACTCCTCGGCGCGGTCTCCACGGCACTGGAGACCGCCCGCCCCGAGGTGTTCGAGCGCCGGACGGCGGGGCTGCGCTGACGGTCGATCGGCGGGGCCGGCCGGGCGGCCGCGGCGTCCGGCCGGGTTGTCCGGCCAGTGTCTTCGGCTGCTGCGTTTCGGCCGTTGCGCCCGGCCGGTGGCCGGAAGGTCTCGATCTGCCAACGAGTGGGGGTTCGGTGGACGGTGCGTGTGCGGTTCCTGCTTGAATCGCACGACTCATCCATACGGAACGGAGCGTTCTCCTCCCATGCCTTCACGGATAGCCGGTCGCCGTCGGGCCGGCCTGGCCGGATTCGCCGGACTCGTCCTCACCGTCGGTCTGGCACTGACCGGGTGCGACCCCTCGGCGGCCGACGGCGGTGCCACGGCCTCGGCCACGCCGACCGTCACCACCACCACGACCGCGGTGACCACCCCGCCGGCGGCGCCCGCCGCCCCGGCCCCGGTCAGCAGCCCGCCGGCCCAGCCGACGCCCGCGGCGCCGGTGGCCACGCCCCCGCCCGTCGCGCCTCCGGCCCAGCCGAGCGCCCCCGCGCAGCCGCCCGTCACCAAGGCGCCGCAGCCGAAGGTGACCACCGCCCAGCCGCCGACCGACCCGGAGCCTCCGGCGGCGGCCGGCGCCGGGTGCGACATCCGCTCGGCCGCGGGCAACTGCTACGAGGCCGGGCAGTTCTGCCGCACCGCGGACCTGGGCAAGAGCACCCACGAGGCCGGCGGCCGGGTGATCTACTGCCGGATGGTCAGCGGGAAGCCGCACTGGCAGGCCTGAGGCCCCGCGGGCCCGGGGCGCTCCGGGCTCGGGCGCCGATGACGCCCGGGGTGTCCCAGAACAGGTGCTCGTAGGCCTGGAGCAGCAGCCCGTACTCGTGTGCGGCGGCCAGGGTCGGCCCGTCCAGTCGGTCCGGGCCCTGGGCGCCGGCGGCCTGCTGCTCCAACTCGGGCGCGGGCCGGGCGAAGAAGTTGAAGAACGCGCAGGCCTCGTCGGAGAAGCCGGACCGGCTGCGCGGCGCCTGCGCGATTGTGGCGCAGTAGCCGCCCCAAGGCGACCTGCTGCACGAGGTCCGCCACATCCTGGCGGTGCGCTGCTGTACCCGCAGCTGGAGACCCGCACCGACGAGGTTCACGACATCGCCACCGTAGCGCTGGGATCAGCCCTGAAGGGCTTGAAACCACCAGACAAAAAAGCCGAGGCGGACGGTGATCAGTAGGGTCGTGGTGGCCTGCCGGCCTCGGGGCACCCCGCCGCCCGTCCGCGCTGCCGGCCCGTGCGCCGGGCCGCCGTCCCCGCTCGCGGTCCTGGCCGCCGCCACACCGCTGTCCCGCTGCGCCGGGTCGGCGTCCAGACCGTGGTGGCCCTGGCCGTCCGGGTGGCCGTCAGGCCATCGTCCACGGCGTGCCGCCGCGCCCGCCGAGGCGGGCAGTGCTCACCCGGTCACCGCGCCCATGACGCCTGTGCCTGCCCCGAGCACGGCCAAGGCGTGTCCCGGGCGCACCCGGGACACGCCCATCGCTTCAACTCGCACAGCCGCCGATCTGCCGCCTCAGCCCGCCAGCAGCGCCTTCGCGGCCGCGATCACCGGCACGCCCACCTCGCCGACCAGCGCCGCGATTCCGGAGATGCGCTGAACCAGGCCACGCCGACGCTCCGCAGACGTCTCCTCGGCGATCGAGCCGGCCGCCGTGTCCACCTCTGCCCGGTCGTTCTCGTCCAGGTGCGGGCGTAGTTTCTCGATCTCCCGCAGGAGGGCCTCCACCGCGGGTCCTCCTGCGGTCGCGCCGACGGTCTTGCCGCCGGCCACGATGTCACCGGAACCGGTGTGCTCGGCCTTGCCGATGCTGCCCGAGCCGTACTGCTGGATGTGGTCGCCGCTCATGATCCTCCGATGTTCCCGCTGCCGCTGTGCTGGGCCTTGCCGATGCTGCCGTCGCCGTACTGGTGGATGACGTCCCCCTGTACCGCGTGGGCCACGTTGATGACTGTCTGTGCGACGTCGGGATTGCCGATCGCCTTGGTGATCTCGTAGATCAACTGCTGGATCTCCTCCTGCCGCGTGGACCAGACGGCCTCACGCTGGGTGCCGGAGGTGTTGAGGACCAGGCCGTACACCGGGGGCTTCTGCAGGGCCGAGACCAGCCTCCAGACCAGAAGTGCCTCGACGGCGAGGAAGACGATCGTTCCCACGGTGCCGGCGAAAGAGGCGAATATGCCGCCCAGGATGAACCAGCCGATGCTCTGCAGGATGAACTTCCTCCACGCGGCACCCTTGTCGACGGTCAGTCGTCTCTGGCCGACATGGGAGATGTTGCGCAGCGGATAGGCCTCGCCACCTACCCACAACACACCTTCATTGATTGTTACTTGGGCCACCAAGGGACCCTCCTGCCCACTCCCGGACGATGAGGTCTGGAGCATAGCGAAGCCGATGGCGGACACGAGACGGAAATCACACTTCCCGCCCGTCACTTTCGAGTGACCGTCGTGGCGACAAGCCGAGTTCGAGCGAGATCCAGTGGCAAAGAGGAGGATCGACCGTCACGGGGCACGTGTTGCACCCGCTGCGCGGTCCACCGGCTCCGGCGATCAAGATGCGCAAGCGCCAGATGTTCGGCCGGGTCGGCCTGGCACGCGTCCCCTACGCGCCCACCCGAAGCCACTCCTTCGGGGAGGCGCGGCACGAGTTCCGTCTCGGCCCCGCCTCACCGAAGGGCAGGCGGACGCCTTCGAGGCCGAGTGCGACGTGGAACTTCCGCGGCCCTATCGGGACTTCCTCACCAACATGGGCGGCAGTGGCGCGTCTCCGTACTACGGACTGATCCCGCTGGAGGGCTGCATGCTCTTCACGACGAACCCGAGACGCCAGCGCGGGCCCGAGAGGATTCACCTCACCTCACCTCACCTCACGGGACCGGCTGTTCCAGGACGTCGACATGATCGCCGCCCTGAGCGTCCCGCTCACCGCCGCCCCTGCGGGCCGAGTCGAACATGTTGACCGCGATGCCGCCCTCCGGGGCGATCACCACGTAGAGGTCGGGCCCGACCCGGCGGGACAGCCACCGCTCGACGCCGTCGTCCTGGGGCTCGCCGCGCCGCCAGCCGCGCCGTTCCATGCCGACCAGCCGGGTGGTGGGCAGCACCGGACGGTTCTCGAAGTGGGTCAGGCGGCGGCCGGCCCGCTCCTCGTCGGTCAGCGCGTACACCGGGCGGCCGAGCTGGCGGAATGGCTGCGGATCTCGTAGTCGGCGAACAGCTCCGACCAGTCGGCGAGGTCGTCGCCGAGCAGGAGCGGGTGCGCCAGCCGGACGGAGGCGGTGGCCGGCAGCGCGAACGCCTGGGCCCGGACGTCCGCCAGGGTGCGGTCCTCGGCGATGCGGAACGCCGTCATCCCGCCGTCCGTCTCGGACAGCCACAGCAGGCGGCGCACCAGGTGCCACAGCAGCGGATGCCCGACGAAGAGCTGGTCGAACTCCTGCGCCGTGCGGAATTCCACCCCCTGGACAGGGGCCTTGGGCCGCTGTGGTTGCCCGTGCTCACCGACAAGGAGCGCACGCCCTCCAGCAGGCCGTGCGCCGTGAGCGTCACCAACGGGAGATCGCCGACCGCGACCGCGAGGCCGCCTTCCAGGCCCACGCCTGGATCCACCGGTCGCGGCTGATCGCAGCCTGTGTGAGACTTGTCCGCATCTGGTCACTGAGAGTGACTTTCTTGTATCGCGCAGCGACATCCGGTGAGAAGAGTGGGACCGTGTCCGATATCCAGGCGTTCGACGTCATCATCGTCGGCTCCGGGGCTGCCGGCGGAATGGCGGCGCACGAGCTCTGTGCGGCGGGCGCTCGGGTCCTGATGCTGGAGGCGGGCCGGGACTACGATCCCGGGACCGAGACGCCGATGTTCAACACGCCGCAGGACGCGCCGCTGCGGGCGGCCTCGACGTCGGACAAGCCGCAGGGCTTCTACGACGCCACCGTCGACGGCGGCTCGCAGATCGCCGGTGAGCCCTACAGCCAGGCGGACCCCCCGAATCCGGACAAGTCGAATCAGTTCAGCTGGTGGCGGCCGCGGATGCTGGGCGGCCGCACCAACCACTGGGGTCGGGTGGCGCTGCGCTTCGGACCGTACGACTTCAAGCCGAAGACCCGTGACGGACTGGGCTTCGACTGGCCGATCGAGTACGCCGACCTGGCGCCGTGGTACGACAAGGCCGAACGCCTCGTCGGCGTCACCGGCCTTCCCCACGGGATCGAGAACGCCCCCGACTCCCCGCCCGGCGTCCAGCTCCCACCGCCGTCCCCGCGTGCCTTCGAGATCGTCCTCGGCCGGGCGTTCGAGCACCTGGGCATGAAGGTGGCGGCGATCCGGGCGGCCGTGCTCACCCGCCCGTTGAACGGCCGCGCGGCGTGCCTGTACTCGACCCAGTGCACCCGTGGCTGCGCCAGCCGCTCCAACTTCCAGAGCACGACCGTCCTCATTCCCCCCGCCCGCGCCACCGGCAACCTCACCGTCGTGTGCAACGCCATGGTGTCCCGGGTCGACGTCGACGCGACCGGGCGGGCCACAGGGGTCACCTACAACGACCGGGTGACCGGCTCCGAGTTCTCGGTCACGGGGCGAGTGGTGGTGCTGGCGGCGGGAACCTGCTCGTCGGTGCGCATCCTGCTCAACTCGCGAAGCGCCGCGTTCCCCAACGGGATCGGAAACGGCCACGGGCTGGTCGGCAAGTACCTGATGGACTCGGTCGAGTTCTCGCGCTCGTCGCGAATTCCGATGCTCGAAAAACTCCCCGTGCTGAACGACGACGGCATCTTCACCCCGCACATCTACGTGCCGTGGTGGCTGCTGCCCGAGCAGGCCGCCGGGCAGCTCGGGTTCCCGCGCGGGTACCACATCGAGCCGCGCGGGGGCCGCAGGATGCCGACCACCGGCGTCAAGAACCTGATCGACGACGGCAGCGCGACCTACGGCGACGCCCTGCGGACGGAGGTCCGGCGGAAGTACGGCACGGACGTCACCCTCATCGGCGAAGGCGAGATGATCCCGAACGAGGACTCCTTCTGCGAGCTCGATCCGACGGGCAAGGACAAGTGGGGAGTTCCGGTCCTGCGGTTCCACTGGAAATGGGGAGATTCGGAAGTCCGGCAGGTCACGCACATGCACGACACCTTCAACAAGGTCTTCAGCCTGCTCGGCGGCGCACCGGACACCAGTCCCGTCGCGATGCCGCAGGGCGGCGGAGCGGTCCACGAGGTCGGCGGCGCGCGGATGGGGACCTCGCCGCAGAACTCCGTGCTCGACGCCTACAACCAGTGCTGGGACGTGAGGAACCTGTTCGTCGTCGACGGCGCCGCGTTCGCGTCGAGCCCGGACAAGAACCCCACGCTCACCATCCTCGCCCTGGCCGCGCGGAGTTCGGCCCGCATCCTCGAACTGCTGCGGAACGGCGGGATCTGACCGCACCAGGCGCCCAAAAGCCGAGCGAGGGCGACCGGATGACGGTACATCGGAAGCGAGAGGAAGAGATGGACCAGCACAGTGCCGCCGGGGTCGGTGTCGCACCGCAGGGCTACGGCACCGACCCCAACCTCGTGACGCCGCACACACCTTGGCCGCGCACGCTCTCGGAGCGCGAGCGCGCACTCGCCGCGGCCCTCGCCGACATCGTTCTGCCGGGCACCGCCGAGTACCCGGCGCCGAGTGCGATGGGGATCGCCGACTTCCTCGACGACTGGGTGAGCGCTCCCTACCCGACGCAGCAGGGCCACAGGACCGTCATCACGACCGGCCTCGCCATGGTCGACGCGGAGGCGCGGCGCCAGTTCGGGACGGGGTTCGTCGAACTGGACGGCTCCCGGCAGCGCACGATCGTCGACCAGATCGCGTCGACCACCGCGACGGACCGGAGCTTCTTCATCAGGTTCCGGGCCCTGCTGCTCATCGGCTACTTCACCTCCGACGTCGGCTTCAAGGCGATCGGCTATCCCGGGAACGTGCCGTTGCTCGCCTTCCCGGGCATCCCGCCGGAGGCGCAGCGCATCATCGACGACGAATTCAGGAAGTTGGGGCTGTAGCGTGAATCCGGCGGCTGCGGGCACTCCGCGCATGAAGACCATCAGGGAGTACGTCGAGACGGGAGTTCTGCCGCTGGACGACCTCAAAGGCGCCTTGCACCTCGCGATGCGGCTGGAATTCGCCACCATCCCGCCGTACCTGTGTGCGCAGTGGTCGGTCAAGGTCGACCCGGACCGCACCGAGGGTGTGCTGCACAGAATCGTCAGCCAGGAGATGAACCACTTCGCGCTGGCCGGCAACCTGCTGGCCGCGATCGGCGGCCGGCCGTCGATCGCGCACCCGGACTTTCTGCCGACCTATCCGGCCGACGAGCTGCCCGGCGGCATTCCGCAGCGGCTTCCGGTCGATCTGAAGCCACTGGTCAAGGACCAGCTCGCGGTGTTCATGCAGATCGAGTACCCGGAGTTCCCCCCGATCGCCCTCCGCACCGGGCGGCCGCCGGCCACGATCGGCGCCTTCTACGACACGATCATCCAGACGTTCCAGAAGCTCGAGCCGGCGATCGACCCGAAGGCCCACGCGGTGGAGGTGCCTTTCGCGAAGCCGATCAGAACCGTCGCCGACGCGATCGACACGATCGACCGGATCAAGACCGAGGGGGAGGGGACGCAGGGCTCACCCGATCAGCCGCCGGGGGAGGGGGACAGCGGCCACGCGCACTACTACTTGTTCAAGGAGCTCTACGTCCAGAAGCGGCTGGTCAAGACCGGCGACAAGTGGAGCTTCGGCGGATCTCCTGTCAACCTGCCGGAGGTGTACCACTTCGCGCCGTCCCAGGATCGGCCGAACCCCTCGACCGAGTTCAACCGCACCCTGTCGAAGCTGCTGGTCGACCTGGAGACGTGCTGGACGTCCGGCGCGCCGCCGAACGTGGCGGCCATGTTCCAGCTCCAGATCCTCGGGCGGGACCTGATCAAACGGGGGATCCGTCCGGAGTTCCGGTGGGATGACGCAGCGGCCTGAGCGCGCACTCCAACGGCGTGCTGACCATCGTCGTCCTCGCCCGAGAAGCCGACGGCCGTCTACCGGGTGCGGCCGATCTCACCGTCCGAAGCGAGAGTCCCGGAGATGACGAAAGACGCCCCGACGGGCAGGCCGAGCCTCGCCGCCCAGGACAGCGTCTCGGTGCGGGACGCGTCGCGCTCGGCCAGGCGGGCGGCGGCCGAGGAAGGAGGCACCTTGTCCTCGTCCAGCAGGACGGCCCACTGGCTGCCGGTCAGGGCCGGGTAGCGCAGGTGCGGGAAGTCCGCGAGCACGGTCAGGTCCTGGACCACGGCCTGGGAGAGATCCAGGCCGTGCAGATTTGATGCCGTGCGCAGTGGGGTGAGGTCGGTCGTGGCGGTGGTGGCGAGGTCCAGCGAGCGGAGGTGCCGGTGGCCGTTGAGTGGTGTCAGGTCGCCGCCGTGGAGGTCGACGGCCAGGGACTCGACGGGCAGGTCCCGGATGGGGGCCAG
The DNA here is from genome assembly GCF_053611565.1 of Kitasatospora sp. NPDC054795. Classification (NCBI taxonomy): domain Bacteria; kingdom Bacillati; phylum Actinomycetota; class Actinomycetes; order Kitasatosporales; family Streptomycetaceae; genus Kitasatospora; species Kitasatospora sp. NPDC054795. Next base: position 87,878 of record NZ_JBSHAP010000010.1, on the reverse strand, counting down.
GTCGGTGACGGGGCGGCGCTTGAGTTCGAGTCGCCGCAGGTGGGGGGCGGCGGCGAGCGGGGTGAGGTCCATCGGGCTGGTGGGGGCGTTGGTCTGGATCAGGACGGCCTGGAGGCCGGGTGGCATGTCCTGGGGGACTCCACCGGACCGCAGCTCGGGATCGGCATAGCACTCGTCGGGGCGGCCACGGGCGTCGTCCCCACTGCCGTCGGCGAACAGGTACCGCGCCCGCAGGTCGGCGGGCAGCGGTCGGCCGAGGCGGCGCTCGGCGTCGGCGAGGGACGCCTCGGTCACGGGCGGGGGTAGCGTCTCGGAGCCTCCCAGGATGTCGGCACGCCGCTGCAGGTAGGTGCGGAGCCGGGCGAGCGCCAGGTCCGGGTCGCCCGCCGGGCCGGCCGTGCCCTCCTTCTGGGCGTACCCCGCCGAGGAGAGCCGGTAGCCGTGATCCAGGACAGTCAGGAAGCCCGGACGCTCTCCGTACAGGCGTGAGAGGTCACCTGGCCGCTAGACCACTCACTCTCCGAGCAGGCGCCGTTCCGGCACCGCCGGTGGACAACGGCGCCGACGGGCGCATTGCTGAAGAACAGCAGGGTGCCCTGGGCCGCGCTGTTCGGCTCGTGCGCACTCCTGTTCATCGGCCTCGCCGTCGGCGCACAGTTGTCCTGGCCCGTCCGGCCTGTTGCTGGCCATTACCACGGTTGTAGCCGTGGGCAGTTGGTTCGGTGCGGTGCAGTCCGCCCGGGGCGCGGCGGCCCGCCGGCTGCCGGAAGGCGACTGAGCCCCTTCCCCGGTGCCACCCGGATCCGGAACGGACGGCTGACCCGGCCCACGGGGTGCGCGCGGCTCTCCCGCTGCGCCGCGACCCGCCCGCTCCCCGTACCCGCACCGTGTCGCGGCCTGCGCTATCGGGACGCTATGCGACTTGGGCAAGATCGACGTCGCACGTCCGGTGGCGGTACACGCCGGGCATGACGAAGGCGTCCCGGTCGGCGCGCGACCCGTGGGAACGGGCGCCCCGCCACGGTCCGGCGACTGATGGTCCTGATCGCCGTGAAGGAGTCCGAAGTCACGATGACGCACCCCGACGGTACGGAAGCACCGCTGCTGTGGACACTGGCCGGCAGCGGCAAGGAGTCGCTGGCGGCCGGCGCGCGCGGCCTGCACGCGTACCTGGCCGGTCGTGACGACTGGAGCCCCCAGGACATCGCGTTCACCCTCGCGCGCACCGCTTCCGAGGGGAGCCGGCGGGCGGCAGTGGTGGCGGACGGCCGTGACGGATTCCTGCAGCGGCTGGACGCGCTCGCCGACGGCAGGAGCATGCCCGGCCTGCTGGAGGGCGCCGCAGGGGCAGGCGGGCGGGTCGCCTTCGTGTTTCCCGGGCAGGGCGCGCAATGGCCCCGGATGGCGGTGGACCTGTTGGACACCTCCACGGTGTTCCGCGACCGGATGGACGCGTGCGCGCAGGCCCTGGAACCGTTCGTCGACTGGTCGCCGATCGACGTGCTCCGCGCCCCGGACGCGTCGGGCGCACCCGCGGGGGACCGGGCCGACGTGGTGCAGCCCCTGCTGTTCGCCGTGACGGTGTCGCTCGCCGCGCTGTGGCGCTCCCACGGCGTGGAACCGGCCGCGGTGCTCGGGCACAGCGTCGGCGAGGTCACCGCCGCCGCGGTCTGCGGCGCGCTGTCCCTGGACGACTCCGCGCGGGTGGTGGCCCTGTGGAGTCAGGCCCAGGCGACCCTGGCCGGGCAGGGCGACATGGTCTCCGTCATGGCCCCGGCCGGCGAGGTCGAGCCGCGGTTGCGCCGCTGGGACGGCCGCCTCGTCGTTGCCGCGCACAACGGCCCGCGGTCCGTGATCGTCTCCGGCGACCGCGACGCCGCGGCCGAACTCCTCGCCGACCTGGCCTCGGACGCGGTGCACGCACGGCGGATCGCGGTGGGCCTGGCCGCCCATTCCCCCCACATCGACGCGATCGTCCCCCGGATGCGCGCCGACCTCGCACCGATCCGCCCCCGCACACCGCATCTGCCCTACTACTCCGGACTGACCGGGGGACGACTGGACGTCCCGCTCCTGGACGCCGACTACTGGTGCCGCAACCTGCGCAACACGGTCAGGTTCCATCAGGCGGCCGGGGCCCTGCTGAGGGACGGGTACGGGGTCCTGCTGGAGGTCAGCCCGCACACCGTGCTGACCTCTGCCCTCGCGGACTGTGCGGAGGAACACGGCACGCAGGCCGCCGTCCTCGGGACGCTGCGCCGCGACCAGGGCGGTCCGGGCCGGTTCCTGACCTCGCTCGGTGACCTGTACGTGCACGGGGTCACTCCGGAACGGGAAGCGCTGTTCTCCGGGCAGCACGCCCGGGTGCGGGAACTGCCGGCGGCTGCCCTGGCGGCGCTCGCGGAGCCCGGCCCGGCGGACGTGAACGGGCCGGACGGCGCGGGCGGTGACCGGGATGCCGGTGCCGCGTTCCGCGCGGAGCTGGCCGGATTGGACGTACCGGAGCGGCGTGCCGCGCTGGCACGGCTGGTGGGCGAGGAGATCGCCGCGCTGACCGGCCGGTCCGGTCCGGTCCCCCCTGACCTGGCCTTCCTCGACCTGGGATTCGACTCCGTCACCGCCGTGGAGCTGCGCAACCGGCTGAGTGCGGCGACGGCGCTGCGCATCCCGGCGACGGTTGCCTTCGACTGCCCGACCCCGATGGCCCTGGCCGAGTATCTCTGCGCCGCGATCGGCGGCGACCGAGCCGACAGGAACACGGACGCGGACGAGCCGGTGCGGCGGGCCGAGGACGACGACCCCGTGGTGATCGTCGGCATGGGCTGCCGCTACCCCGGCGGGGTCGGTAGCCCCGACGAGCTCTGGGAGCTGGTGTCGGCAGGTGCCGACGCCGTCTCCGCGCTGCCCGACGACCGCGGTTGGGACACCGCCGGTCGGTACGACCCCGCACCGGGGACGCCGGGCCGGTACTACCAGCGGGAGGCGGGTTCGCTCGCCGGCGCGGCGGACTTCGACGCGGAGTTCTTCGGCATCTCGCCGCGCGAGGCCCTGGCCATGGACCCGCAGCAGCGGCTGCTGCTGGAGACGACCTGGGAAGCGCTGGAGCGGGCCGGGATCGACCCGGCCACCCTGCGGCGGACCCCGGCGGGCGTCTACGTCGGGGCGATGACCATGGACTACGGGCCCACTCTCGAACAGGGCGCCGACGAGGGCGGCCACCTGCTGACCGGCAACACCGGAAGCGTCGCGTCGGGCCGACTGGCCTACACCCTCGGTCTGGAGGGAGCGGCGGTCACCGTCGACACGGCGTGCTCGTCCTCGCTGGTGGCCCTGCACCTCGCGGTACGGGCGCTGCGGTCGGGTGAGTGCTCGCTGGCGCTGGCGGGCGGCGCGACCGTGATGTCCACGGTCGGCATGTTCGTGGAGTTCAGCCGTCAGGGCGGTCTGGCCCCGGACGGCCGCTGCAAGGCCTTCTCGGCAGCCGCCGACGGCTTCGGCCTGGCCGAGGGCGTGGGGATGCTGCTGCTGGAGCGTTTGTCGGACGCGCGGCGCAACGGGCATCCGGTGCTGGCGGTGGTGCGGGGTTCGGCCACGAACCAGGACGGTGCGAGCAACGGACTGACCGCGCCGAACGGCCCGTCGCAGCAGCGGGTGATCCGGGCGGCGCTCGCGGACGCGGGGCTGGTGGCCTCGGACGTGGACGTGGTGGAGGCGCACGGTACGGGGACGCGGCTGGGCGACCCGATCGAGGCGCAGGCCCTGCTGGCGACGTACGGGCAGGGCCGTCCGGCGGACCGTCCGGTGTGGATCGGCTCGCTGAAGTCGAACATCGGCCATGCCCAGGCCGCGGCGGGGGTGGCCGGTGTCATCAAGTCGGTGCTGGCGCTGCGGCACGGCGTGATGCCCAGGACGCTGCACGTGGACGGTCCGACGCCCGAGGTGGACTGGTCGGCGGGAGCCGGGCGGTTGCTGACGGAGGCCCGTGCGTGGGACGACACGGGCCGCCCGCGCCGGGCGGGTGTGTCCTCCTTCGGCATCAGCGGGACCAACGCTCACGTGATCTTGGAGTCTGCGCCGGCCGAGGCTCCGGCCGGGGCGGTGGAGGGTGCCCGGCGTCCTGGGCCGGTGGTGTGGCCGGTGTCGGCGCGCAGTGCGCAGGCCCTGCGGGCGCAGGCGGGGGCGTTGGCGGCGCGGGTGGTGGCGGAGCCCGGGCTCGACACGGCAGACGTGGGCTATTCGCTGGCGGTGGGGCGTGCGTCCTTCGAGCACCGTGCCGTGGTGGTGGGCGGGGACCGGAGCGAGTTGCTCGACGGCGTGAAGGCGCTGGCGGATGGGCGTTTGGCACTGGGGTCGGTGTCCGGCGGCGGGTTGGTTTCCGGTCGGGTGGTGCTGGTGTTCCCGGGTCAGGGTTCGCAGTGGGTGGGGATGGCTGCGGAGCTGTTGGCCGAATCGGAGGCGTTCGGGGAACGGATGGCGGAGTGCGAGCGTGCGTTGGCGCCTTACGTGGACTGGTCGTTGGCGGAGGCGCTGGGTTCGGAGGCGCTGTTGGCGCGGGTGGATGTGGTGCAGCCGGTGCTGTGGGCGGTGATGGTGTCGCTGGCGGAGGTGTGGCGTTCGTTCGGGGTCGTTCCGGACGCGGTGGTGGGCCACTCGCAGGGCGAGATCGCCGCGGCGTGCGTGGCGGGTGGCCTGAGTCTGGAGGACGGGGCGCGGGTGGTGGCGTTGCGTTCCCGTGCGGTGGGTGCGTTGGCGGGCCGTGGCGGGATGGCCTCGCTGCCGCTGCCGGTGGAGGCGGTGCGGGAGCGGATCGCGGGCCGGTTGTCGGTGGCGGCGGTGAACGGTCCGTCGTCGACGGTGGTGTCGGGTGACGCGGACGCGGTGGCGGCGCTGGTGGAAGAACTCGTGGGGGAGGGGGTGCGGGCGCGGCTGATCGAGGTCGACTATGCGTCGCACTCCGCGCACGTGGAGGAGGTCCGCGAGCAGCTGCTCGCCGACCTGGACGGCATCGCTCCTCTCGCGGGTTCTGTGCCGTTCTTCTCGACGGTGACGGGCGGCTGGCTGGACACGGAGGTCCTGGACGCCGAGTACTGGTACCGGAATCTGCGGGAGACGGTGGAGTTCGGGCAGGCCACGGCGGCGTTGTTGGGGGAGGGTTTCCGGTTCTTCGTCGAGTCCAGTCCGCATGCGGTGCTGGGTGTGGCGGTGGGGGAGTCGGTGGAGGCCGCGGGTGTGGAGGCCGTGGTGCTGGGGACCTTGCGTCGTGGGGAGGGCGGCCCGGCGCAGGTGTTGCGTGCGGTCGGCCGTGCCTGGGAGTGCGGGCTGGGGGTGGACTGGCCGGGTGCGTTCCCGGGCGCGCGGCGGGTGGACCTGCCGACGTACGCCTTCCAGCGCACCCGCTACTGGCCCGAGCCGGCGCCCACCGCGGCGGCCGATGTGGGCGCGGCCGGGCTCGATCCGGCCGACCACCCCGTCCTCGGAGCGGCCATCGAACTGGCCGACACGGGTGAACTGCTGCTCACGGGCCGGATCTCGCTGCGTACCCACCCCTGGCTCGCCGACCATGCGGTGGCCGGTACGGTCCTGCTGCCCGGCGCGGCCTTCGCGGAACTCGCGGTACGCGCCGCGGACGAGGCCGGCTGCCGCACGGTGGAGGAACTGACGCTCCAGTCACCGCTGTTGATACCCGCCGATACCGCCGTCCGCCTGCAGGTCCGGGTCGGCGCCACGGACGCGCACGGCAGCCGCTCACTGGACCTGTTCTCCTGCCGCGAGGACGCGGTGACCCCGCACTGGACCGCGCACGCGACCGGCAGGCTCACCGCCGACGCCACGACCCGCGAGCCGTCGTCCTCGGCCGTACCGGACGACGCCGGCTCCTGGCCCCCGCCCGGCGCCGTCCCGATCCCCGTCGACGACCTGTACGAGCGGTTCCGTGCCTCCGGTTACGGCTACGGACCCGCCTTCCGCGGGCTCACCGCTGCCTGGCGCCGGGGTGACGAGATCTTCACCGAGGTACGTCTGCCCGAGGACCAGCACCGGTCCGCCTCCGCCTTCGGCGTGCACCCCGCCCTCCTGGACGCCGCCCTCCAGGGGCTGTTCCTGCGGGCTCGGCCGGACATCGAATCGGGCACGGACCGGCCGTCCGCCGGACTGCCGTTCTCCTGGAGCGGAGTCGGGCTGCACGCCTCCGGAGCCACCGCGCTCAGGGTACGGCTCGGCTTCCGGCCGGACGGATCGGTGTCGATCGACGCGACCGACTCGAACGGCCTCCCGGTCGCGTCGGTCGAGGCGCTCGCCGTCCGCTCGATCGACCTCGACACCCTCCGCCCGGGCGGCGGCCCGGAATCCCTCTACCGGGTGCAGTGGTCGGCGGTGCCCGCCACCGCACCCGCCGACCCCCTCGGACACTGGGCTGTCCTCGGCGGCCGGGAACTCTTCCCGGACAGCCATCCGGACCTGGCCGCGCTCGGTGCCGCGCTGGACGGGGGAGCGCCGTCGCCCGCCGCCGTGCTGGCCTGGTGCGACCACACCCCGGACCTTTCGTCCCCGCCCGACGCCGCATCCGTGCACACCGCACTGGACGACGCCCTGCGGCTCGTCCAGGACTGGCTGGCCGACCCGCGGTGGGACGACGGCACCCGGCTCGTGCTCGTCACCCGGGGTGCGGTCTCCACGGCAGCCGGCGAGGAGGTCACCGACCTCACCGGCGCCGCGGTCCGCGGCCTCGTCCGCTCCGCCCAGTCCGAGCACCCGGACCGCTTCCTGCTGATCGACACCGACGACCCGGCCGCCGTGGCCGGCCTGCTGCCCCGGGCACTGGCCGGAACGGAACCCCAACTGGCGATACGCGGCGGAGAGCTCCTCGCCGCCCGCCTCACCAGGGCCACCGTCGCCACGGACCCGAACCCGGCCCCGGACGCGCTCTCGGGCTCGGACCCGGACACACCGTCCGGTATCGCCGCGGCCGGGGGAACCGTCCTCGTCACCGGGGCCGGCGGCGCGCTCGGCGGCCTGGTGGCACAGCACCTCGTGACCGCGCACGGCGTACGGAACCTGCTGCTCGTCGGCAGGCGCGGCACGGACGCCCCGGGCCTGACCGACCTCGCCGCCGAACTGCGCGGCCTCGGCGCCCGGGTGGACGTGGAGGCCTGTGACGTCGCCGACCGGGACGCGCTCGCCGCGCTGCTCGCCGGCATCCCCGCCGACCGCCCGCTGAACGCGGTCGTCCACGCGGCCGGCGTCCTGGACGACGGGACGATCGAGTCGCTGACCCCCGGGCGGATGCGCCACGTCCTGCGGCCCAAGGTCGACGCAGCCCTCAACCTGCACAACCTCACCCGTGACCTCGCGCTGTCGGCCTTCGTCCTGTTCTCCTCCGCGTCCGCCACGGTCGGCAACGCCGGGCAGGGCAACTACGCGGCCGCCAACGCCTTCCTCGACGCGCTCGCCCAGCACCGCCGTGCCCTGAAACTGCCCGCCCAGTCGCTCGCCTGGGGCCTGTGGGCGCGCCGCAGCACCATGACCGGCACGCTCACCGCCGCCGACCTGCGGCGGATGTCCCGGGGAGGCACCGCGGCCATCGGCAGCGAAGAGGGCCTGGCCCTGTTCGACGCGGCGCTCACCCTGGACGAACCGCTGCTCGTCCCGGTCAAGATCGACCTCGGCCGGCTCCGGACGGCAGCCCGGACCGGACCCGTCCCGGCCCTGCTCGCCGCCCTGGTCCCCGGTACCGCACGCCGCCCCGCCTCCGGGGCGGACGCCGCCGAAGCGGACTCGCTGCGCCGCCGGCTGACCGGCCTCACCCCGGAGGAACGCGTCGCCACCCTGCTCGACCTGGTACGGAGCCGGGTCGCCGACATCCTCGGCCACGGCGGACCCGAGGCCGTCGACCCGGACCAGGCGTTCAAGGACCTCGGCTTCGACTCGCTCACCTCCGTCGAACTCCGCAACCGGCTCGGCGCCGCCACCGGCCGCCGGCTGCCCGCCACCCTGGTCTTCGACCACCCCACCCCGGCCGCCGTCGCCGCCCACCTCACCGGGCGCCTGGTACCCGACGGGCCGGGCGACCCCGCCGGCACCGGGAAGGCCGCCGGGGCGCACCTCGCCGACCGGCCGGAGACACCGGACACGCCGGCTCCCGCCGCCGACATCAACGCCATGGCCGTCGACGAACTCGTCCGGATGGCCCTGGGCGGCGAACGTGACTGACCGACAGCCGCAGAAGGAGAAGCCCAACCCCATGCCCACCGACACGGACCAGGTGGTCGCCGCCCTGCGCGCCTCGCTGGTGGACAACCAGCGCCTGCGGCAGGAGAACCGACAGCTCCGCGACGACTCCGCCGAGCCCATCGCCATCGTGGCGATGAGCTGCCGCTACCCCGGCGGCGTACGTACCCCGGAAGACCTGTGGGAGCTGCTGGTCAAGGAACGCGACGCGGTCTCGCCGTTCCCCACCGACCGCGGCTGGGACGTCGAGGGCGGCTTCGACGCCGACCCCGACGCCCCCGGCACCTTCTACGTCCGGGAAGGCGGCTTCCTCCACGACGCGACCGGCTTCGACCCCGGCTTCTTCGGCATCTCGCCGCGCGAGGCCCTGGCCATGGACCCGCAGCAGCGGCTGCTGCTGGAAGCGTCCTGGGAAGCGGTGGAACGCGCGGGCATCGACCCGGCGACCCTGCGCGGCAGCCGCACCGGTGTCTACACCGGAGTGATCTACAGCGAATACGGGTCCCGGCTGGGCCGGGTGCCCGACGAAGTGGAAGGCTTCCTCGGCACCGGCACCATCCCCAGCGTCGCCTCGGGCCGGATCGCCTACACCCTGGGCCTGGAAGGCCCGGCGGTCACCCTGGACACCGCCTGCTCGTCCTCCCTGGTCGCCGTCCACCTCGCCTGCCAGGGGCTGCGCTCCGGCGACACCACCCTCGCCCTGGCCGGTGGGGTGACCGTGATGTCCACCCCCGGCCTGTACGTCGGATTCAGCCGCCAGCGCGGCCTGGCACCCGACGGACGCAGCAAGTCCTTCTCGTCCGCGGCGGACGGAGCCGGGTTCGGGGAGGGCCTGGGCCTGCTCCTGCTGGAACGGCTCTCGGACGCCCGGCGCGCGGGGCACCCCGTCCTGGCCGTCATCCGCGGCTCGGCCGTCAACCAGGACGGCGCCAGCAACGGGCTGACCGCCCCGAACGGGCCCGCGCAGCAGCGCGTCATCAACGGGGCGCTCGCCCGGGCCGGACTCGACCCGTCCGAGGTCGACATGGTGGAGGCGCACGGCACCGGCACCGTCCTCGGCGACCCCATCGAGGCGCAGGCGCTCATGGCCACGTACGGGCAGGACCGGCCCGCCGGGCGGCCGTTGCGGCTGGGCTCGCTGAAGTCCAACCTGTCCCACACCCAGGCCGCCGCGGGCGTCGGCGGGGTGATCAAGTCGGTGCTCGCGATGCGGCACGGCGTGATGCCGCGCACCCTGCACGTCGACCGTCCCTCGCCCCAGATCGACTGGACCGAGGGAGCCGTCTCCCTGCTCACCGAGGCCGCCCCCTGGCCGGAGACGGGACGTCCGCGCCGGGCCGGGGTGTCCTCCTTCGGCGCCAGCGGCACCAACGCCCACGTCATCCTCGAACAGGCCCCGGCCGACCCGGCAGCTTCCGACGGGCCCGCCACGCCGGAACCGGTGCCCGCCGCCGTCCCCTGGATCCTGTCGGCGCGTACTCCGGATGCGCTGCGCGCCCAGGCGACGGCGCTGTACGAGCGGGTGGTGGCGGAACCGGGCTTGAGCGTGACGGACGTCGGCCATTCGCTGGTGGCGGGGCGTTCGCGGTTCGCGGAGCGCGCGGTGGTGGTGGGGGCGGACCGGGGCGAACTGCTGGCCGGTGTCGCCGCCCTGTCGCGGGGCGTGCGTGCGGCGGGCGTGACGGTCGGCAGCGGGCTGCCCCCGGGCCGTTCGGTGCTGGTGTTCCCGGGTCAGGGTTCGCAGTGGGTGGGGATGGCCGCGGAGCTGCTGGCCGAATCGGCTGTGTTCGCGGGGCGGATGGCCGAGTGCGGGCGGGCGCTGGCGCCTTACGTGGACTGGTCGTTGGCGGAGGCGCTGGGCTCGGAGCGGTTGCTCGCCCGGGTCGACGTGGTGCAGCCGGTGCTGTGGGCGGTGATGGTGTCGCTGGCGGAGGTGTGGCGCGCGTTCGGGGTCGTTCCGGACGCGGTGGTGGGCCACTCCCAGGGCGAGATCGCCGCCGCGGTGGTGGCGGGTGGCCTGAGTCTGGAGGACGGGGCGCGGGTGGTGGCGTTGCGTTCCCGTGCGGTGGGTGCGCTGGCGGGCCGTGGCGGTATGGCGTCGGTTCCCCTGCCGGTGGACGTGGCACGGGAGCGCATCGCCCCGTGGGCGGGCCGGCTCTCGGTGGCGGCGGTGAACGGCCCGTCGTCGGTGGCGGTGTCGGGCGACGCCGACGCGGTCACGGCCCTGGTGGAGGAACTCCTGGAGGAAGGGGTGTGGGCGACTCGCATCGAAACCGACTTCGCGTCGCACTCCTCGCACGTGGAGGAGATCCGCGAGCGCCTGCTCTCCGACCTGGACGGGATCACCCCCCTCGCGGGTGCGGTGCCGTACTACTCCAGCGTGACCGGCGGCCTGCTGGACACGAAGTCCCTGGGTGCCGAGTACTGGTACCGCAACATCCGGCAGACCGTCGAGTTCGAGCGGGCGACCCGTTCGCTCCTCGCGGCCGGGCACCGCGTCTTCATCGAGTCCGGCCCCCAGCCCGCCCTGATGTACGCGATCGAGGACACGGCCGCCGACGCGGGCGCCCCGGAGACGCTGGTGCTCGACACCCTGCGGCGCGGGGCCGGAGGGCTCCGCCGACTCCAGCTCGCGCTCGCCGAGGCACACGTCCGGGGCCTGCGCGTCGACTGGGAGCGACTGTTCGCGGGAACCGGTGCCCAGCGGGTGGACCTGCCCACCTACGCCTTCCAACGACGCCGCTACTGGCTGGACGCCCTGCCGGCCGACCGGGACCAGGCGGCCGCCGGCCAGTCCGCCGCGGACCACCCGCTGCTCGGCGCCGCGGTCGAACTGCCCGACGACGCGGGCACCCTCTTCACCGGCCGGCTCTCCTCGGCCACCCACCCCTGGCTCGCCGACCACGCCGTGGCCGGAGCCGTGATCCTTCCCGGCGCGGCCCTCGTGGAGCTGGCCGCGCACGTGGGCCGCCGCCTCGGCTGCGCCCTCGTGGAGGAGCTGACCCTCGCCGCCCCGCTGCTGCTGCCCGACGATCAGGCCGTGCAACTGCGCGTACGGGTGGGCGCCGAGGACGGCACGGGACGGCGCCCGGTGGAGTTCCACTCCCGGCCCGAGGCCGCCCCCGGCTCCGCCGACCGGCCCTGGACCCGGCACGCGACCGGCGCGGTCGGCCCCCGGGACCCCTCGGCCGACCGGGACGACACGACCGAACCGGCCGGCACCTGGCCCCCGCCCGACGCGGTCCCCCTCGACGTGGACGAACTGTACGGGCTGCTCGAAACCCGGGGCGTCGCCTACGGCCCGGCGTTCCGGGGCCTGCGCGCCGCATGGCGCACCGCAGACGCGATCCACGCAGAAGTGGCCCTGCCCGACGGCCTCCCCGCCGGCGGAGCGGGCGGCTTCGGCGTGCACCCGGCCCTCCTGGACGCGGCCCTCCAGACGACCGGTCTGCGTGAAGGCGCCGCGACCGCGGAGCCCGCCGACGGCGTCCCCCTGCCGTTCTCCTGGCAGCGCGTCGCGATCGAAACCTCCGACGCGCCGGTCCTGCGCGTCCGGCTGCGCCCCGACGGCCCGGACGCCGTCAGCGCGCGGATCACCGATCCCTCGGGGCGCACGGTGGCGACGGTCGGCTCGCTCACCCTGCGCACGGCGTCCACCGCCGCACTGCGGGCGTCCTCCGATTCCGTCCTCCACGTCGGCTGGACGCCGGTCACTGCCGGGCCCGGCCCGCGCCCGGTCACCCGCTGGGGCCTCCTCGGCCCGCGGGACGAGCGGCTGCTGCCGGCCGCCTTTCCCACCGAACCCCCGTCCGCGACACCCGACGCGATGCTGCTGACCTGCCCCCCGTCCGCCGACACCGTGACCGCGGACGCCCCCGCCCGGGACACGGACCCCGCGGCGGTGCACGCGGTCGCGTCCGGGGTCCTGGAGCGCGTCCAGGCCCACCTGGCCGACGACACCACGGCCCGGACACCTCTGGTGGTGCTCACCCGGGGTGCGACCGGCCCGTTCGGCGCGCAGCCGCAACCGGCCGACCTCGGCGCGGCGGCCGTGTGGGGCATGCTCAGGGCCGCTCAGCTCGAACACCCCGACCGGTTCGTGCTGCTGGACGTCGAAGGGCCGGAGCCGGACGGTCTCGGCGACGCGCTCGCCGACCTGCTCGCCACGGGCGAACCACAGGCGGCCCTGCGCGGCGGCGTCCTGTACACGCCCCGACTGGTACGGCCGCCGGCCGGCACCGCCACCGCCACTGCCCCCGCGAGCGGCACCGCCACCGACACCCGGCCGGTCGGCGCGTTCGGGCCGGCCGAGGGGACGGTCCTGCTGAGCGGCGGCGGCGCTCTCGCGGCCGTCCTGGCGCGCCATCTGGTCGCCGCGCACGGGGTGCGCCACCTCCTCGTGCTGAGCCGCCGCGGCACCGACGCCCCCGGCATGCCGGAGCTGACGGCGGAGCTGGCCGAGGCCGGAGCCGAACTGGCCGCCCTCAGCTGTGACGTGTCCGACCGTCAGGCCCTCGCCGCCGCCCTGGCAGGCATCCCCGAACGCCATCCGCTGTGTGCCGTGGTCCACACCGCCGGAGTGCTCGACGACGGCCTGCTGGACGGGCTGACGGGGGAGCGGATGACCGCCGTCCTGCGGCCCAAGGTCGACGCCGCCCACCACCTCGACCGGCTGACGCGCGGAGCGGACCTCGCCGCGTTCGTCGTCTTCTCCTCCGCCGCGGGCGTGCTGGGCAGCCCCGGCCAGGCGTCCTACTCGGCCGCCAACGCCGTGCTCGACGCCCTCGCCGCGGAACGCCGACGGCTCGGGCTCCCCGGCCTGTCCCTCGCCTGGGGGCCCTGGGAGCGGGTGAGCGGAATGACGGCGGAGCTCGGCGGCGCCGAACGGCAGCGCATCGACCGGCGCGGCGCCCGCGGCCTCTCCGACCAGGAGGCCATGGCCCTGCTGGACACCGTGTGCGCCCCGGACGCCGCCCCGCCGGGAGACGGGAGCCCCGTCGTCCTGGCCCACCTCGACCTCGCCGTGCGCGGCGACGGCCCGGTGCACCCGATGCTGCGCTCCCTGGTCCGGCGCAGCCCGACCGCGACGACCGGGGCGAAGGGGACGCCGACCGCCGCCGCAGCGCTCCGGCACCGGCTCGACGCCGCCGCCGACGAACAGGGACGCGAGCTGGTCCTGCGCGAACTCGTCCTCGCCGAGGCCGCCGAAGTCCTCGGCCACACCGACTCCGGGGCGCTGTCCCCGACGGTGCCCTTCCTCTCCGTCGGATTCGACTCGTTGACCGCTGTCGAACTCCGCAACCGGCTGGCCGCCGCCACCGGACTGCGGCTACGGCCCTCCGCCGTCTTCGACAGCGGCACCCCCGCCGCGCTCGCGGCGCGCCTCGCCGCCGAGGCCCGGGCGGAAGACACCCCCCGGCCCGGAACGGCACCCGCGGCCGGAACCGGAGCAGCTGCGTCCGACGCCGACACCGCCGACACCGCCGACACCGACCCGGTGAGCGTGCTGTTCCGCCAGGCCTGCGCACTCGGCCGGATCGACGAGGGCATCGCCCTGCTCAAGAACGCCTCCGCCCTGCGCCCGGCCTTCCACAGCGGCAGTGACCTCGCGGCCGCCGGCGCCGGCCCGCGGCTGCTGCGCCTGAACGAGCGCGCCGACGCCCCCGTACTCGTCTGCTTCGGCTCCATCGTCGCGCTCGGCGGCGCCCACCAGTACGCCCGCTTCGCCGCCCGCTTCCGCGACCGCTACGCCGTCGCCGCCCTCGACGCCCCCGGATTCGTCCCCGAGGAGGAACTGCCCGCCGACATGTCGGCCCTGCTGGACTTCCAGGCGACGACACTGCTCCGGGAACTGCCCGGACGGACGCTCGTGCTGGCGGGCTCCTCCTCCGGCGGCACGCTCGCCCACGGCGTGGCCGCCGCGCTGGAACAGCGCGGCGAGGGCCCGGCGGCCGTGGTGCTGCTGGACACCTACCTCTCCGACAACCAGGGCATCACCCAGTTCAACGACGTCCTGCTGGGCGGCATGTTCGCCCGCGAGGACCGGGCGGCCCCGATGGACGGGACCCGGCTGACCGCGATGGGCGGCTACTTCCGTCTGCTCGACGACTGGAAGCCCCCGGCGGTCCGCGCCCCGCTGCTGCTGGTCCGCGCCTCCACCCCGCTCGGCCGCCCGTCCGCCGAAGCCGGCGACTGGCGTTCGACCTGGGCCGGCGCCGACACCGTCGTCGACGTCCCCGGAGACCACTTCTCGATCATGGAACAGCATGTCGCGACCACCGGCGACGCCGTCGCCGACTGGCTCGACAGCACCCTGCGCACCCCCGGTGCCCGGTGAAAACGAAGGAGAACCCGTTGACCACAGCCCCGTACGACGATTCCCCCCCGCGACAGGCCCTCACCGTGCTGGGAGCCGGGGTGATGGGCATCGGAATCACCGTCCTCGCCCTCGGACACGGCCTGCCGGTCCACCTGGTCGACATCGACCGGGAACGGCTCGACCGGGCCGCGAACCTGATCGACGGCGAACTCCGGCTGGCCGAACTGATGGGCGCCCTGCCCGCCGGGACGCCCCTCGGCGCCCTGGCCACCGGCACCTCGCTCAAGGCCGCCGCCGGAGCCACCGCCGTCGTCGAGGCGGTCACCGAGAACGCCGCGATCAAAGCCGCCGTCCTGTCCGAGGTCTCCGGACTGGTCCGGCCCGGAACCCTGCTGATCACCAACACCTCCTCCATCCCCGTCAACGAACTGGCCGGGGCCCTGGAACGGCCGGAGGAACTGGTCGGCACCCACTTCATGAACCCGCCCTACCTGATCGGAACCGCCGAAGTGGTCCGCGGCGCCAGGACCGGGGACGCCGCGATGGCCGCCGTGGCGGCCCTGCTCACGGCGCTGCGGCGGCGGGCGGTGGTCGTCCGGGACGCACCCGGCTTCGTGACCAGCCGCATCCTGCACCCGATGATCAACGACGCGGCCCGGGTCGTGGAGGAGGGCACGGCGAGCGCCGAGGACGTCGACGCCCTGATGCAGGGCTGCCTGGGACACCCCACCGGCCCGCTGCGCACCGCGGACCTGATCGGCATCGACAACCTCGTCGACTCCCTCACCGTGCTCCACGAACGCACCGGCGACGACGGCTGCCGCCCCACGGAACTGCTGCTCCGACTGGTCCGCGAGGGCCGGCTGGGCCGCAAGTCCGGGCGCGGCTTCTACGACTACACCTGATCACCCCGACTGATCACCCCGACGATGGAGACAGCCATGACCGCAGCGAACACGCCCAACACCCACGACCTGGAGAAGGAACTGCTGGGATTCCTGGAAGGACGCACCGGAACCGCCTGGGACGCCGACACCGACCTGTTCGGCGCCGGCGGCCTGTCGTCCCTCTTCGCCATGCAGGTGGTGGTGCACCTGGAGAAGACCTACGCCATCGCCGTCCGCGGCGCGGACCTGCGGCTGGACAACTTCCGCACCGTACGGCGGATGGCGGAGCTGGTGGACCGGCTCCGGGTGCCCGCCGCCGGGGGCCAGCATGGGTGAGGACCTGAGCAGCGCGATGACCTCCGTCACCCTGCGGGTCGGCGACCTGGCGGGGGAGTGGGACCGGACCGGCCTCATCCCGCTGGACCTGCTCCGCGAACTGGGCGCCGAGGGCCGACTGTGCGCCGAAGTCCCGGAGCAGTACGGCGGCCGGGGGCTCAGCAGCATGCACAGCGGCGCGTACACCGCCCACGTGGGAGGCCTGTGCAGCTCGCTGCGCAGCGTGATGACCTCCCAGGGCATGGCGGCATGGACCATCCAGCGCCTGGGCACCGCCGAGCAGTCGGCCGCCCACCTCCCCCGGCTGACCGGCGGCGCACTGGCGGCGGTCGGCTTCAGCGAGCCCGGCGCCGGCAGCGACCTCGCGGCGATGACGACGACCGTCCGCCGCGACGGTGGCGCGGTCGTCGTCGACGGACACAAGAAGTGGGTGACCGCCGCCCACTACGCCGACCTGCTGGTCATCGTCGGCCGCTACGAGGACGGCGCGGCGGCCGTCGTGGTGCCCGCCGACACGCCCGGCGTCCGGATCGAGCGGATCGCCGACCCGCTCGGCTGCCGCGCGGCCGGACACGCCGACGTCCACCTCGACGGAGTGCGGCTGCCGGCCGACAGCGTCCTGGGCGGTCACGGACTGCCGCCCGCCCTGCTGGTGACGACCGCGCTGGCCTACGGGCGGATGTCCGTCGCCTGGGGGTGCGTGGGCATCCTGCGGGCCTGTCTGGCGGCGGCCACCGCGCACGCCGCCGGACGGGAGCAGTTCGGCAGGCCGCTCGCAGAGCACCAGCTCGTCGCCGGACACCTCGCCGACCTCTACACGGCCGAGCAGGTGGCCGCGCGGGTCTGCGAGCACGCCAGCCGCTGCTGGGACGAAGGGTCGCCGGACCAGGTGGTGGCGACCGTACTGGCCAAGCACGTCGCCGCGACCCAGGCCGCCCGGGGCGCGGCGACGGCCGTCCAGGTACTGGCCTCGGCCGGGTCCCGGGACGGGCACGCGGTGGCCCGGGCATACCGGGACGCCAAGCTGATGGAGATCATCGAGGGCAGCAACGAGCTGTGCCGGCTGATGCTGGCACAGCACGCGCTCTCCGCTCCGGGGGCACCGTGAGCGGGCCTGCAGCCGACGAGACGAGGAAGGACGACATGGCTGAGACCGTCAAGTGCCTGGTCTGGGACCTGGACGACACCCTCTGGCAGGGCACCCTGCTGGAGGACGGCGAGGTGCACCTGCCGGACGAGGTGCGCAAGGTGGTGATCGAGCTCGACTCCCGCGGCATCCTCCAGTCCGTCGCCAGCCGCAACGACCACGAGCACGCCTGGGCCCGGTTGGAGGCATTCGGCGTGGCCGAGTACTTCGTCCTGCCGGAGATCGGGTGGGGCGCCAAGTCCGAGTCGGTGCGCCGGATCGCCGATCGGCTGAACTTCGCGCTCACGGCCATCGCCTTCGTCGACGACCGGCCCGCCGAACGCGCCGAAGTGGCCTTCCACCTGCCCGACGTACGGTGCTACCCGGCCGAGCAGGTCCTCGCCCTCCCCGAACTGGCCGAGTTCACCCCCGCGACCAGCACCGTCGACTCCCGGCGGCGGCGCCAGATGTACCAGGCGGGCTTCCGCCGCGAGGCCGAGCGGGCGGCCGCCCCCGGCCCCGACGAGGAGTTCCTGCGCTCCCTGGACCTGCGGATGCGCATCGGCCGGGCCACCGGCGAGGAGCTGTCCCGGGTCGAGGAACTCACCCTGCGCACCAGCCAGATGAACGCGACCGGGGTCCACTACCCGGACGCGGTGCTGCGCGGCCTGATCACCGACCCCCGGCACGAGGTCCTGGTGGTCACCCTCACCGACCGGTTCGGCCCGCACGGCGCGGTCGGCGTCCTGCTGCTGGAGCGGCACCCGGGCCTGTGGCACCTCAAGCTGCTCGCCACCTCCTGCCGGGTCGTCGCCTACGGCGCCGGTGCGACCCTGCTGAACTGGCTGGCCGACGCCGCCGCCCGGTCCGGAGTCCACCTGGTCGCGGACTTCCGGGCGACCGAACGCAACCGGATGATGGAGATCGCCTACCGGTTCGCGGGCTTCGAGGGCCTGGACGAGGCCCCGTGCCCGTGCGCCGCCGTCCTCGCACCGGCTCCGGAGGACACCGGACTCCAGCGCCTGCACCTGGTTCCCGGCCCGCGTGTGGTGTCCACCGTCATGAGCGTGGACGCACCCGACCTGAACGTGCCGGAAGGGGGCCTGGGAACGTCGTGACCGCCGCGGGGCCCGGAAGCGCCGGGCCCCGGCGCTCCCGGGCCCCGGCCCGCCGTCCTCAGCGCTTGCGGACGAGTGTGATCCCGTCGGCCATCACCAGGAGCGACAGCTCCACCCGGGGGTCCTCGTGCAGCAGCCGGTTCAGAGCCCGGACCCCGGCGGTCTCCGGGTCCACGGCGGCCGGATCGGCGACCCGGCCGAAGAAGAGGGTGTTGTCGACCACGATCAGACCGCCGGCACGCAGCAGCGCCAGCGAACTCTCGTAGTAGCGGACGTAATTGGTCTTGTCCGCGTCGATGAACACCAGGTCGAAGCTCTCCGGTCCGCGCTCCGCCAGCAGCGCGTCCAGGGTCGCGGCGGCATCGCCGATCCGCAGGTCGATCCGCGAGTCGACCCCGTCCCGCTTCCAGAAGTCGGCGCCGATGGCCGGCCACCGGTCGTCGATGTCGCAGGACACCAGCATCCCGTCGGCCGGGAGGGCGCGGGCCATGCACAGGGTGCTGTAGCCGGTGAAGGTGCCGATCTCCAGAACCGCCCGCGCCCCCGTCAATCCGACCAGCAGGGAAAGCAGTTGGCCCTCCTCCGCCATCACCTGCATGGCGGTCCCGCCCGGCAGGTCCGCGGTGGTCTCCCGCAGCTCCCTGAGCAGATCGTCGTCACGGAGGGAGACCTCCCGGACGTAGGCGAGCAGGTCGTGGGTGGCTGCTGTCTGGTCGGCCATGGCGAGGGGGTCCTCTCGGAGGAGATCGGGCAGAAAAGGATCGGGCAGAAAAGGATCGGGTCGAAAAGGATCGGGGCGAAGGCGGACCGGGCCGCCGGGTGCCCGTCGCCGGGCCGCCGGGACGGTCACCCGGCGCGCATGTACGGGTGACCGTGCTGCCGTACGGCGACCGCCTGCGCCCGCTCGCGGGCGTACGCCCGCAGCAGCGCGTCCAGCCGGTAGCGGCCTCCCGCCGGCGCACCCAGCAGATTCGCCTCGACCAGGGCGTCCAGGGCTTCCTCGGCCTGCGCCTCGGAGCAGCCGAACATCACCGCGACCCGACTGCTGGAGACCGAGGACGCTCCGGCAGTCCCCAGCGCGGTGAACACCTCGGCCGGGTCGACCGCGGCCGGAGCCGTCCGCCGGAGCCCGGCGTGCTCGGCGTCGAGGCAGGGCCGGACACCGAGGTCGCCCGCGCACAGTTCGTCCAGCAGCTGCGGGGCCTCCGTGAGCCGCTGGGCGAAGCGACCGATACTCCAGTGCGGGCGCTCCAGCAGCCGGGTCCCCGCGATCCGGATCGCCAGCGGCAGGCCCGCGCAGACCGTCAGCACCGAACGGGCCGACCGCGGTTCGGCACCCACCCTGGCCGGGCCGACGATGCTGCCCAGCAGCTCCAGCGACCCGGCCTCGTCCAGCGGGCCGAGCGAAATGGGGCACGCCCCCTCCAGATCGGCCAGCCGCCGTCGGCTGGTCACCAGCAGCCTGCTGCCCCCGCTGCCCGGTATCAGTGGCCGCACCTGCGCGGTGCTGGAGGCGTTGTCGAGTACCACCAGCAGACGGCGGCCCGCGGTGAGCGAGCGGTAGAGGCTCTCCCGTTCCGACTCCTCCTCGGGTATCTCGTCCCGGGGCACACCGAGGTCCGCCAGGAACCGCGGCAGCACCGCCCGGGCGGTCAGCGGCCGCGCGGCTCCGCCGAGATCCGCGTAGAGCTGGCCGTGCACCGAGGAACCGCGCACGGCGTGCGCCGCTTGCAGGGCCAGCGCGCTCTTGCCGACACCGCCCCGGCCGGTCACCACCGCCGTCGCCACCATGCCCGCGGGCATCGTGCCGGTCGTGAGGAAGTGCTGCAGCCGCGCCAGCGCACCGGAGCGGGCCGACAGTGGCAGCGGCACCGAGGGCAGCTGCGCCGGGCTCGGCCAGGAGGACCGTTCCCAGGCAGCGGGCGGCGCCGGCGCGACGGCCGCCGCCGGGGCCTTTTCGGGCTGCTCCAGCTGGTCGGGCGCGCGGGGCCGGTCGTGGGCCGAGAGGATGTGCTGGTGGACCTCGCGCAGATCGGTGCTCGGCTCGGCGCCGAGTTGCTCGACGAGCAGCGCCCGGGTGCGCTGGTAGAGGTCCAGGGCCTCCGACTGCCGTCCCGAGCGGCCCAGCGCCAGCATCAGCTTGCCCACCAGGGCCTCCCGTAAGGGGTGCTTCCGCACCAGCCGTACCAGTTCCGGCACGACCTCGGCGTGCCGCAGCAGCGCCAGCTCCGCGTCGAACCGCAGCTCCAGGGTCTGCAGGCGAAGCTCCTGGAGGTAGCGGCCCTCCACATCGCGCAGCGTCTGCGACGGGATGTCCGCCAGCGGCTCCTCGCGCCACAGGGCGAGCGCCTCGGCCAGCTCGGCGGAGGAACCCTCCAGGTCTCCGCGCTCGGCCAACTCCGCCGCGCGCCGGCGGTGGGCCGTGAACTGCCCGAGATCGCTCTCGTGCTCGCCGAGTTCGAGGAGGTAGCCGGGCGCCCGGGTGAGGATCCGGGCGGAGGCGTGCTCGCCCAGCGACTGCCGCAGGCGCATCACATAGGTGCGGACGGTCGCGGCGGCACTCGGCGGCGGGGCGCCGTCCCAGACGTACTCGGCGATCCGGTCGACCGAGATCACCCGGTTGGCGTTGAGGAGGAGCGCTGCCATGACCACGCGCTGCCTCGGCGCCGACACGTGCACCTCACGCGCGTTCAGCCGGACGGAAAGCGGGCCCAGCAACAGGAAGTTCAACGGAGTCCTCTTCATCACACGACCGGTGGGCAAGACTGCCTCCAGCGTCTTGGGTGGCTGTGTACGGGTCAACGCGGTCCTGCCGTATCTAGATGTATTCCTAGAGTGCAGGTCTTGCGCTCATGTCGGGTTTACGCTGCGCGGCACCATCACGGCGGTCAGGACCAGGCCCGCCCACCACGGCCCACCGGCCGGTGAAACCGATCGCTGCGGCACCGCCGTTGACCGGGGGTGACCCGGCACCGCCGGCGCGGCCTGGAACGCCCCCTCCGGCAGCGGCCCCTCCGGCTCCGCGTCGATGCCGCGGACGTCACTGACGGCGTGCAGCCTTGTCATGAGGTGCCCTCGCCTCCTCGGTCGGATCCGCGGTGCGCGGTCCGGCCGGACCGTTGCCGCCGAGTCGGAGCCAGGTAAATCCCACAGGATTGCTCCGCACCGCAACGTCCTCACCGTTCACGAAGGGATGGCCGGAATTGAACCCGGACATGAGCGGACGGGCGCGATCCGGTGCGTACTTGCTGACATTCCGAGGGGTATGGCAGGCTGTCATATGCGGTGTCCGTGACTCGCTCGCCGGTCGCTGTCGATCGGGGCTCCCCGTATTAGCGCGCACCATACAGCCTGCCGGTGCGGATGATGTCCCGCGTGATCACCACACCCCGCCCGTCGGCACTGCGCGGATTTCGAAGGGAATGAAAGGCCGCTATGACCTCCCTCTCTTTGGACAGCGACCTGTGGTGCCGTCGCTTCCATCCCTCGCCTATGGCCACGCGCCGACTGGTCTGCTTTCCGCACGCCGGCGGCTCGGCGAGTTTCTACCTTCCGGTATCCGCCGCACTGTGCGGCCCGGTCGACATCCTGGCCGTGCAGTACCCCGGCAGGCAGGACCGCCGGAAGGAAACCGGGGGCCAGGACCTGCACCGCATGGCCGACGAAGTGTCCGAAGCGCTGCGCCGCTGGGACGACCTCCCCCTGACCCTCTTCGGGCACAGCATGGGCGCGCTCGTCGCCTTCGAGGTGGCCCGGCGGATCGAGCGCGCGGGCGGCCGGATCGACCACCTCTTCGTCTCCGGCCGCAAGGGGCCGTCCGCGGACCGGCCCGAGCACTCCCACCCACTCGACGACGAGGGCATCGTGGCCGAGGCCAAAGCCATGGGCGGCACCGACGCCCGGCTCCTGGAGGACGAGGAACTGCTGGGGATGGTGCTGCCCGCGCTGCGCGGCGACTACCAGGCCCTGAGGGCCTACCGGGCCGACCGTGACGCCGTGGTCACCTGCCCGGTCACCGCCGTGGTGGGGGACCAGGACCGCTGGACGCCGGTCCCCGAGGCCGGGCACTGGCGCGACCGCACGATGGGTGCCTTCGACCTCAAGGTCTTCCCCGGCGGGCACTTCTACCTCAGCAGTCGGGCGAACGAGGTGATCGGCATGCTCCGCGACCACCTCGCCGGCACGCTGCGCACCTGAGAGCACGGACGACAGGGAAGGGGGGACCGAGAAGTGACACCGTCAGCGACCTCCGAGGAGGTCAAGCCCGCGCAGCGGCCGTCGCGGTCCGAGTCCGCCGCCCGTCCTGCGGACGGGGGCCCTGCCCGCGGCGCGGGCGTCCGGCGGCTGACCGACGTGGACGTCCGCATCCTGGAAGGCGTCGCGGTCGGCATCTCGACCGCCCGGCTGGCGGCATCGCTCTATCTGAGCCCGCAGGGCATCGAGTACCGCATCGGGCTGATGATGCGCCATTTCCAGGCCGCGAACCGGCCCGCTCTGGTCTCCCGGGCGCACTCCCTCGGCGTTTTGAGCGTCGGGACATGGCCACCTCGCGTTCTCCCGGAATTCCTTGAGTCCTAGCAGAGGGCGGGGCGCACTGTTCCCTGATCTCCCCCGCGAGTTCCCTGCCGGAGGGCGGGTCGAAAAAGTCCATTCCGAATGCGGGGAATGAACTCCGCCGGTATGCTGGCAGATATTTTCCCGGATCCGGATACCGTATAGATATCGTGCCGCAAGACGGGTTCCCGAGCGTCCGGTCGAACGCCGGATTCTGCGGCATTGTGCTGTCGGGCCCACGTCTGCTGCACTACGCCCGGGCCGCACCGCCGTCCCCTCCTTTCACACTACTTCACAGGAGTAGTCATGAGTTCGGGGTACCTGTTCGGCGGCGTCGGGACCGAGCCGCACGGCCTGGAGCTCTACCGGGCCTACGAGGTCGTGCAGGGCCGGCACGAGCATGGCTCCGGGTCGCCGGGCTGACGGTCGGAGAGATCCTGGAGGTAGACCTCCCGACCGCCCAGGAGGAGCGCCGGCGCCCGGCACCCGGAGGCCCCGATGGAGCGACTGTCGGCGAGGAACTCCCCGAGGCGGCCCTGCCCGGATCGCCCGCACACCGCCTCTCGGATGCCTGACAGCTCATCAAGAGATGTCATTGCGGCACGTCTTGGCCTCTCCTCAGTCGATGCAGAACTCGTTGCCCTCGATGTCCTGCATCGGGATGCACGCGTCGTTGCCGTCGTACAGCGTCCGCACGTGTACCGCGCCGAGCGGGACCAGCCGTGCGCATTCGGCCTCAAGCACGGCCAGCCGCTCCTCACCCACCAGCCCGGTACCGACCCGCACGTCGAGATGCAGCCGGTTCTTGGCGGCCTTGCCTTCGGGAACGCGCTGGAAGTACAACCGCGGCCCCACGCCCGACGGATCGACGCAGGCGAACCACGCGTCCCGCCGCTCGGCCGGCTGCGCGCTCCTGTAGTCCTCCCACGTGGTGAACCCCTCCGGTGGCGGCGGCACGACGTACCCCAACACCTCGCACCAGAAACGGGCGAGGCGCTCGGGTTCCGCACAGTCGAAGGTGACCTGGAACTGCTTGATCGATGACATCGGCCCACCCTAGTGGCGTGCACCGCCCACCGGGCCCCCCGGGCGGCCGTTGATCGTTCCGCTTCTCATCGGGGACGCCGGGCCCTGCGGTGGGATCAGGTCGTGCGCTTCAGATAGGCCTCGATCTCGTCGGCGGCGCGGGTGGCACCGCCCGCTTCCCGGGTGAGCCGCTGCGCCTCGATGCCCCGCTCCTGCACGGCCGCGTCGGCGGTCACCTCGGTGATCGCGGCCCGCAGCAGGCTCACGTCGGCCTCCGCCGGCAGCAGTACCCGGCCGAGGCCCAGCTCGGCCACCCGCGCGGTGTTGGCCGCGACGTCCGGCCAGGACGGCACTCCGAGCATCGGGCAGCCGGCGTCCAGGGACTCCAGCACGCCGCCCATGCCGCCGTGGGTGATCACCAGCCGGGCGTGCCGGAGCACCGCCAGGTGCGAGACCCAGCGGTGGACCTCGACGTTGTCCGGCAGCGGGCCGAGGTCGGCCGGGTCCATCCCCCCGCCGACCGAGATGACGGCGTGCCAGGGCAGCTCGGCGAAGGCGTCCACGCACAGCCGGAAGAACTCCGGATGCTTGTTGTGCACGGTCCCCATCGAGACCAGCGCCACCGGCAGGCCGCTCGCCGGGGGCTGCCACTCCCCCAGGAAGGAGCGGTCCGTCAGGCACGGCCCGACGAAGGCGAAGCGCTCGTCGAAGCTCTCGCCGTGCGGCTGGAAGAACCGCGGCACGTGGACGAGGTTGAGGCGCTCGGTGCGCATCATGAACTCGTGCGCCGGCTCGTCGATGCCGTGCGAGGCCAGCAACTCGGCCATCCGGACGCCGAATTCGACCATCACCTCCTCGGTGAGCGGGACCGCGCCGTCCGCCTCCATCATCTGCTGCACGAAGGAGTAGGTGTCGTTGGAGGCGAAGAACGGCGTCGACTGGACGGCCGGGATCCCCCAGGTGTGGGCCAGTATCCGGCCGGCCTGGAAAGCCACGGCGTCGTAGACCACCGCGTCGGGCCTGGCGTCGTCGAACCACTCCTGGACCGCGCGCAGGACGGCGACGTTCTCGTCCAGGAAGATCAGCGGGGTGCGCCCGTTCTCGGGACCGCCCACGCTGTCCAGCGGCTGGGTGGAGTCGTAGCGAAGGTGTTCGGCGCCGACCTCGGCCAGGGCCTGGGCGAAGTCGTCGACGGCCGCGTAGGTGACCCGGTGCCCGCGGCGTACCAGTTCACCCACGACCGCCAGGGTGGGGAAGACATGGCCGTGGGCCGGGATGTTGACCATCAGGATGTGGCTCACTGCTACTCCTTCGGTATCGGGAAGAGGAACGCGGGAAGAGGAACGCGGGAAGAGGAACGCGGGAAGAGGGAAGCGAGAAGCGCGATGTGGGAAGGGAGAAGGGGCGCGGCAGGCCGCGCGGCTCAGCTGGGGTCCTGGTCCGGGCCGGCCTCGGGCTGCGGCTCGGACTGCTGCTCGGCGGCCCACTGGGCGCCCGCGATCTCCTCGGCGCTCAGCTGCCGGCGCGGGATCCAGGCGGGGACGGTGCCCTCCTCGTTGCGGCCTTTGTCGAGGATCGCCAGGTTGTGGTAGAAGTGCGCGCCGGCCAGTGTCCGGTCGGTCCCGCTCGGGCGGTGCGCGGTCGGCGGCTCGTGCTCCTCGTGGTTGAGGCCGTCGAGCAGCTGCTTGAGGAAGCCCATGCTGGTGGTCGGGTCGTCGAGCCGCTCCGAACTGCCGCCGTAGCCCGGCCAGTAGGAGGTCTGCAGGTCCTCGATCACATAGAGCCCGCCCGGGACCACATGCGGGAAGAGCGCGCCGAAGGCGGCGATGACGTCCGGGCAGTAGTGGCTGCCGTCGTCGATGACGATGTCGATCGGCCCGATCCGCTCGGCCAGCGCGGTGAGGAAGGCCGGGTCCGCCTGGTCGCCCCGGACGGTGTGGATCCGCTGCTCGCGCAGCGCCGCCTTGTCGTAGACGTCGACCCCGTAGACGAGGCCCCGCCGGAAGAAGCGCTTCCACATCCGCAGCGAGCCACCGCCCGCCGCCGGGTCGGCGTAGCCGCCGATCCCCAGCTCCAGGATGGTGAGCGGCCGGTCCCGCAGCGGGGCGAAGTGCCGGGCGTAGTGCTCGGTGTAGTAGTGCAGCCCCCACTTGTCCGAACCGTGGCGCAGCGACAACTCGGCCAGGTCGAGCGGCTGTTCCGCCAAGCCGCGGAGCAGCTGCTGGACGACCGGGAAGGCCGCCAGTGCGGGCATCAGCCGAGCCGGGTCCTCGATGCCGTGCCAGGTGATCCGGGGCGTGCGGTGGCCCGCGGTGTGCCGGGCGCCGAAGACGGCGCGGGCCAGGTCGAGCAGATCCAGCTCGACGGTGGCGCTGGGCTCGTCGGCCGGCCCGGTGCGGTGCTCGGCCTTGGGGCCGGTCAACAGGTGGCGCCGGAGCACCTGGCCGTCGAAGGCGAGCTCGAACTGCACCACCGCCGCCGCGGCGGCGAGTTGCTCGCTCAGGTCGGCCCGGCTGACCAGTTCGTCCACCAGGTCGGCGGCCGTCTGCTCGGCGCCCGCCGACCTGATCACCGCCGCAAGCTGCTCCTCGGGCCCGTCCGCCGCCAGGATCAGGGCGCGGATCCGGCGCAGGTCGGTCTCGTGCGGGTCCGAATCGTGGTCCGACGGGCTGTTCACGTGCGGGCCGTTCTCGTGCTGTCCGGTGAGGGCGGTCATGCGTGAGCCTTTCCACGAGGGATTCGAGAGGACGGGGAACGGATCGGGGCATCTACCAGGCCGGGGTGACGCCGTCGGTCATCGCCGGCGGCGGGATCTCCACCCGACCGGGGAAGAGGGCGTTGTCCACCACGATCGGACCGCCGGGCACCGAGTTCACAGCGGGACGCCGCTGCCACTCTCAGCTACTGGATCGACACGTCGTGAATCTAGGTGCGCATCCCTCCCGCCACAAGCACTACCTGGGGCCACGGGGCACCGAGTGCGGGAAACGAGCCAGAATCGGGGCACCGCTGTTCCGCATGTTTGGACCCGTCACCCCGGTGTCGTTCGTGGCAGCGATGGAGTCGGTGATCGTCGGGCGACCGGGCCCGGCGCCGGATCCACCGGCCCCGCGGCCGGCCCCGGGCGGGACCGTCCCGCCGGCCGGGTCGGCCCGCAGGGACACGAGGGGCAGTTCCACCCCCATGACCAGTGACCGAGCCGCCCGGGTCCGGCCCGGCCCCGAGGCCGGAGCGCCGCAGGTTCGGCTCCCGAGTCCGCACTGTGGATCGTGGCCGAGTACGACGCCGCCGGGAACGAGAAGGGCGCGATCACGCGGTGCGGGAGCTCCACCGGTCCTCGAGGAATCCGGGGGCGTAGCCGCCGGTGCGGAAGCCGTACGGTTCGGATCCGAGGTCGAAGGCGATCATCAGCTCGTAGTCCGGGAGCGCATAGGAACGCTCCTGCTGCGGCGGAGTTCTGACGCACCGTTCGAAGGAGTCGGCCCGGTTTGCGCTGGTGGAGAGCCGGAACAGGTAGTCGTACATCAGCAGGGAGCGCAGGTCCTGGATCCGGTCGAGGATCGGGTGGTTCACCGGTGGCTCCGGGGTGCGGTACGGTCCGCTGCCATTCCTGACGTCCGCCGGTGCCGGTGCGGCGCCGCTCTCCCGGCCGGGCTGTGTGCCGGGCCGGGAGCCGGTGGAGCGGTCGGCCGCCCCGCACCCGATCCCCCCGGCTGCACGCCCTACTGCGGGGTGGGGGCGGTCAGCGGGGCGAAGGTCTGTCGGAGGTCGACGACCGTGGTCGGGCCCTTCACCCAGGCGAGCGGGGCATGGTGCACCCGGACCCCGGCCGGTTCCCGGAGCAGCGCTTCGCCGGCCGTGTTCTGCGGCCACTCCACCGAGCCGGTGGCGGTCCGTGCGGGGATGAGCCAGTAGTTGCCCCGGGTGTACGCGCCGCCCGGTCGGAAGTACACCTGGACGCCGTCCTCCAGGTCGAGCCAGGCGCCCTCCTTGAGCTGCAGGGCGCCGCCGGCCAGCGGCAGGGCGTCCCGGCCGCGGGGCGCCCGGTGGTCCCAGCGGCGCAGGAACGGGTGACGCTCGGCCAGCCGCCCGACCTCCGGCACCGGTTCGGCGGACAGCCGCACCCGGCGCCCCGGCAGGTCGGTCTCCTCCACCTGGAGCAGGTCCGCCGCCTCGCCCCGGCTGATGTACGCGCTGTCCGCGACCTCGACCCAGTCTCCGACCGAGAGGCTGAGCTTGTCGTCGTCGCCCAGCGTGGTGAGGTCGACCCAGACGCCCTCGATCGAGGCGATCGGCAGGACGACCGAGCCGTTCTCCCGGGACCACTTGAACGTGGCGCAGCCCTCCGCCGAGCCGCCGTGGTGGACCTCCACCCGGTACAGCTGGTTCTCCGGGCCCCGGTAGCCGGCCTCGGGGTGGGCCAGGCACGGGTCCTCGCTCGCCCGCTCCGGCCGCCTGGCGCGTGCGGCCAGCAGCGCGCCCGGCCGCTCGTGCGCCCCGGCCCACGCGTCGAAGGCCTCCCGCACCCGGGACGCCCCGCCGTCCGGAACGCTCAACTCCGAGGCGGGCAGGGCGAGTACCTGCCAGACGAGCTTGGCCCGGGCCGCCGTGTCGGGCATCGCCGCACCGAGCGCGACCTCGCGGATCCCCGGGTCCTCGACGGCGGTGACGCTGCGCTCCCAGACCTTCAGGTAGACCAGGAACGGGAACTCGCCGGGCAGCCGGTCGCCGTCGCGCTCCTGGTCCCGGTAGGCGTCCGGCTGGTCCCAGTACGTCCAGCCGGCTGGCGCCTCCCGGGCGTCGCCGCCGTTGCCCTGGCCGCCGTCGTCGGGCACGGCGATGCCGGGCTCGGGCCGGTCGGCCTCGCACAGGATGCCGTCCACGTAGTAGCGGCCGCCGCCGATGGTGAGGCCGTCCACGTCGTGGTTGCCCGGCACGTAGCCGATCGCGAATCCGGCCGCCCCAGCCGGTCCGCCGCGGCGGCCGATCAGGTCGGCGGCGAGCGTGCGCAGCTGGTACCGCTCGATCGCGGCCTGTTCGTTGGCGTCGGCGTCGAGCTGGACCCGGCCCTGCTGCGTCAGCACCGCGGAGTAGTGCTTGCCGGGCCGGAAGGTCAGGCGCGAGAAGTCTGCGTGCACGGTTTCCCTTTCGGAGTCATCAGGGCGGGTCAGGAGACGAAGAAGATCCCGGCGTCGGTGCCGGCCGGGGTGTACTCGGCCAGCCGCGCCCGCAGGTTGTCCTCGCGCTGGGGCTGGAACAGGTCGTGGAAGGCGCCGAGTTCGGAGCGGTCCTCGGCACCGCGGGTGATCTCCGGCGCGCACCCGGCGGCCAACTGCCCGTAGCCGGGCGTGCCGTAGCGGAGGCCGGTGAACAGCGGGCGGACCCGCTCGGCCTCCAGCTCGCGCAGCCGGGCGGCCTGCGCCGGGTCCAGTTCGCCGCGCTCGACCAGCTCGGTCACCGCCGAGCGCACCAGGTCGGGCTGGCACTCGTACCGGCGCGGGGTGCGCGAGCACGGCGGGACGTAGCAGAACCGCAGGCAGCCGAGCGAGCGGCGGGCCACCCGCAGCCGCCCGGTGAACACGCAGTCCTCGGCGATCGGCACCGCGTGGGTGTGTACCTCGCCGACCACCGTGGAGCGGTGGGCGTGCAGCAGCGCGTGGGCGTGCTCGCAGTCGGGCCCGGAGAGCGCCGGGCGCTCGGGCCCGGTGGCGTCCAGGATGCTGTCGGCGAGGTGGATCTCCAGCGGGTCGGTGTCCACCTCGTCGCCGACGACCTGGATCGTGCCCAGGATGCTGTTCTCGATCGTCACGCAGGCGGTGGTGTGGTCCAGCACCAGGCTGGGCTCCTGCGGCGAGTGCGGTTCGCAGTGCGGCTCCAGCGACCAGCCCGGCACCAGGGTGCAGTGCCGCAGGGTGACGGAGGCCAGCGGTCCGGTGACGTTGACCCCGCGACCGGTGATCAGCAGCCCGTCCAGGACCAGCCGCCCGCCCGGGCGGATGCCCCGCACGTTGAGCGCGTCCGGCCGGTTGCTGTACCAGTCGAGCAGCCGGATCACCGGCCGGTTGCCCTCGGCGGCGCGCAGTTCGAGGTGGTCGTTCTCCGCCAGGTCGAAGTCCAGCTGCTCCTGGTAGGCGCCGCTGTGGGTGATCTCGATGACGGCGGCGCCGCCCGCGCTGCCGTCCTCCTGGTCGGCACGCCACTGCTGGTAGGCGTCGTTGATCCGCTCGTACGGCCCGCCGGGGCCGACCCGGTAGAGCGCCCGGTGCCGGGCCTCCGGGCGGTCGCGCGGGTACTCCCCACCGCCGGTGTCGCCGCCGAACGCGTAGTGGTAGTCGACCCAGACTCCGCGGCGCGGGGCGGAGCGGGCGCCGAAGGCGATCCGGCCGAGCAGCGGGTCGATGGCGACCTGGCCGCGCTTGGGCCGGTACGTCCAGTCGCTCAGGTCGGCCACCGTGATCTCGGCGGGCGGGACCGGCTCCTGGGCGCCGTCGCGCCAGATGGCGAAGCTCTTGCCGGGCCCGTAGTAGTCGGCCAGGCGCTCGGCGAGCTGCCGGCGCCGGATCGGGGCCGGCACGTTGTCGATCGCCGCGAGATGGGTGGTCGACGGCTCCGGCTCGGGTTTGGTGATCAGCTGGGCGTCGTTGCCGAGGACCGAGAAGGTGAAGAGGTTCCTGGCCCGGTCGATGCAGTACGCGGGCGCCCGGGTGACCGGGTACGGCTTCAGCCGCCAGACGTACAGGGCGACACCGGCCGGCGTGCAGCCGCCCTGGCGGCGGTTGGATGCGGCCCGGCGGACGTCGGTGGTGTGCGCCTGTCCGTCGAAGGGCCCGCCGAGCAGGTCCAGCTCGGCGCCGCGCCGCACGTCGACCAGCCGGCCCCGGCCCAGCCTCTGATGGTCGGCCGCCTCCTCGTCGGGGCGCAGCAGCCGTACCGGCTGGGTGCCGCCGAGCAGCCGGGAGAGCTCGACCGCCCGGGCGGGCCAGTCGGCGACCGAGGCGGACAGCTCTTCCAGCAGGGCGAGCGTGCCCTTGCGCCGGCGGTAGGCGACGGTGTTCGCGACGTCGTTCCGCGGCGCCAGCCGGGCGGCGAGCCGGTCACGGGCCGCGGCCCGCTCCGGGGAGGCCCCGCCGTGCAGGCCGGTGGCGAGCACCTCCTCGTAGCCGGGCAGGATCCGGTAGCCGACCAGGTCGCCGAGGTAGGCGACGGCCCAGTCGGCGGCGGTCTCCACGAACCAGTCCTGGTAGCCCTGTTCGATGCCGCTGCGCACGACGTCGACCTGCTCGGCGACGACGGCCAGCAGGGCGCGCAGCGGCTCGCCCGCGTCGGCGTCCGTCAGCCGGTGCCACTGCGGCAGCAGCTCCAGCAGTCCGTCCGGGTCGCGACTCATCGGACGCACCTCTCGACGATTCGCTCTCCCTCGGCCTCCGGCCGGGGGGACCCCCGTCGCTCACTCATGCGCGGATCTCCTTGAGGATCAACGTGTCGGGAAGATTCGGTGACAGCAGGGCGAGTTGGGCCGGACGGATGCCGCGGAACACCGTCACCGCGCGGCCGGCCGGCAGCGGGCGGGTGTCGGTGACGGACGGGTTGAGGCGCAGCAGCTCCGCGACGGAGACGCCGTTGCGGGCGGCGATGTCGGTGAGGGTCTCCCCGTCGGGGTCCCGCACCCGGTAGCGCTGCTCGTCGAAGCGGGCGAGCCGGGCCGGGACGGTCGGCTGGGGCTGGGCGAGCTGCTCGGACAGGTGCTCCAGGCCCTCCGGGGTGAGGCTGCCGGGCACACCGGTGAAGGCGTCGACGTCGACCCGGTCCACGCCGGGGACGGTCTGGGCGACGGCGAGCACCTCGGACAGGTTTGCGCTCTGGCCGAGTTGGCGCCCGGCGAAGCCGAGGCGGTCGAGCAGGGCGCGGCGCAGCACCGGTTCGACCAGGTCCCAGGAGTGGTCCGGGTCGACCTTGACGCTCAGGGCGAGGACCAGCAGGACGAGTTCGCGCAGCGCGACCACGACCGGAAGCTTCGGGTCCCCGTAGGTGGTGAGCGAGGAGTGCAGGGCGCGGATCAGGTCGGAGTCCGGGGTGAGCGGGATGTCGTCCACCCCGGCGACCGTGACGTGGACGAGCTCCCGCCGGCCGTCCGAGAGCCGGGTGGCGCCGGCGCGCCCGATGCCGGCCCGGGAGCGGGTGAAGTCCTCGTAGTCGGGCACCGAGACCAGCCGGTCGAGTGCCGTGACGGCGAGCGGGATGTTGCGCCTGGCCAGATCCGGGCCGTCCGGGCCGGCGCCGCCGGTGGCGGGCAGCGGGTTGACGACGGCGGAGACGCCGAGCGGACGGGTGGTGAGCTGGGTGATCCGGCCGACGCCGACGTTTCCCGACTCGCCGATGCCGATCCGGTAGCGGGCGCGGACGTTCTCCTGGCCGGTGGGCAGGCGCGAACCGTGCACGCCGTCGCCGAAGGTGACGGTGGTGCGGCCGTCGGCGGCGGTCGAGGTGACGTAGACCCGTTCGTCGGCGCCGCGCCCGGCGAGGCTGTCGACCTCGTGCCAGCGCACCCCGTCGACCCGGATCTCCAGGGTGCTGCGCGCGCCCCCGGGGGTGTCGGCGGCCAGCCAGGTGAGCGGTGACTGCCAGAGCGTGAAGCGCTGGCCGGGGACCCCGGCGTCGCCGCTGCCGACGGCCTCGTCGCGGGTGGCCCCCTGGGTGGCGCGGACCACGTTGCCGAGGACCTGGACGGTGTCGCGCCGGTAGCGGTAGGCGAGCGGGGCACTGAGCGTGATCACGGTGCGGACGGTGTCCCCGGGCAGGCGCGGGTCGACGCTCTGCCCGACACCGGCGATCATGGCGAGTTCGGTGCCCCGGACCCCGGTGGTGTTCGGGATGTCGGTCCGCTCGCCGCCGACCGCGATCCACCGGCCGGGGGTCAGCCCGTCGTAGAGCCGGGCGAGTTCGATCCGGTCGCCGCGGACCTCCTCGGTGACGGGCTCGTCGGCGAGCCGCAGCGACTCGCCGCGGGCGTAGACGGTGGTGTCCCGGATGTCCGAGAGCTGGGTGTCCTTCTCGTCCAACCACGGTTGTTGGAGGGACAGTTCGGTCACCTTGCCGGTGATGCCGAAGTCGGCGCGGGAGATCACGCGCACCTCGGTCACCCGGGTGATGACCTCGGCGAGGCCGCGGCTGCCCGGGATGCCGCCGTCGATCCCCTTGCGCGGGCGCTGGATGACCACCCAACTGCCGGGCGCGATCTGGTCGTAGACGGCGTCGAGGGTGAGGACGGTGCCGGAGACCGGCTGCAGCTTGGTGGTGAACACCACCTCGACCGCGGGCGGCGACTCGTCGGTGGCGGTGTAGCGGTGGACCCGGACGTTCAGCTCGCCGGACTCGCCGGTCTTCTCCTGGCCCGGTTCGAGCTGGTAGTCGAGCGCGGAGCCGGGCCCGCCGTCCACCTTCACGTGGATGCGCCCGTCGGCCTGCGGGCGGGACACGAAGACGGTGCGCTCGGGCAGTTCGGCCAGGAACTCGGCGCTGACCCCGGCCTCCTGGTCGGGAGCGGGCACCGCGGCGCGCACGGCGGCGGCGTGCGGGTTCGGCGTCGGTGCGGGCGGCTCGACGGTGACCACCTTGACCTGTCCGGGGCCGAGGGTGAAGGTGTGGTCCCACGGCAGCGAGAAGCCGTCGTGCGTCAGGCTGCCGGCCTCGACGTACGTGAAGTCGGCGGTCCTCGGGACGGTGCCGGCGGTGTCGAAGCCGATCCGGACGCCGATCAGCGTGCTGCCGGCGAGCGGCCAGTCCACGTAGCGGTCGATCCGGCCGTCGTTGCCGTAGACGGGCTTGAGCGGCGCGGTGGCGCCGAACGGGGTGGCGACCACCCGCATCGCCTGGATCTCGTGCACGGCGAGCGGCGCCGTCAGGTCGACCCGCCGCCAGGCGGGGTAGAGGCCGTCGCGCAGCCGGGGGTCGAGCGCGGACAGCAGTTGCACGCCTAGGTCCGAGCCGGGCGCGAACAGGCGCTGCGGGTCGCGGGTGAGGTCCCGGGCGCTCAGCGGGGGCCGGGTGGGGGCGGTGCGCAGCGCAGCCAGCACCGAGCCGAGTCCGCGGACGGCCGGGTCGGCGGTGCCGGTGCCGGGAGGGTTCGGTCCGGGCTTGTCGGGGACCTGCGGCGGCTCCAGCTGGTGGGCGCGGTCGCGCAGGCCGGACAGTTCCTCGCCGAGGCGTCCGAACCAGTCGGCCACCGGCTGCTGGGAGTGCGCCAGTTCGGCGGCCTCCGCCGCCCGGGCGATCACCGGGGTGAGCCGCTCGGCGAAGTCGGCCGGGGTGCTCAGCGGGCCGGACGGCCGGTCGAGGTCGGCGCGCAGCGGGGTCAGCACCTGGTCGTCGAAGTCCCGGATGATCCGGCTGTGCCCGGGCCTGGGGTTCGGGGCGCCCTCGGAGACGGTGATCCAGTCCGCCAGTTCGGCGCGCAGGTCCTTGAGGGTGCGCAGGTCCCGGGGCAGCCCGATCACCGTGACGTCGTTCTCGCGGTCGAGCCGTACCTCGGGCACCAGCCGCATCACCCGGTGGACCGGGTCGGCGGCCTTGTCGGCGCTGAAGACGAACAGCAGCCGGTCGCCGGGCTTGATGTTGTTGGCGGTCCCGGCGGCGAACAGCTCAGCTCGCCCGCCGGGGTTCAGCTGTCCGGGTGTCAGCTGGTACGGGCGGCGGCGCAGCACGGCCAGCTCGTTCCAGGCCGAGCGGGCGGCGAGGTCCTCCGCGGTCTCGAAGGACTGCGGGTCCTCGCCGGGGCCGGGGACGCTCTGGCTGCGGGCGCCGCGCGGGACGACCACGGTCGGGTCCTCGGCGGCCCGCGGGTCGTGGTCGAGCGTGTAGGCGAGGTAGGTGTCGGCGGCCACGCCGGGCCGGGGCCGGTGCCCGACGAGGCGGCCGAGCAGGGTGAGCGACTCCCCCTCGACGGCGGTGCGCAGGTAGCCCTCGTTGGCGATCCGCTCCGAGTAGAAGGTGAGCACGTCGGCGAGCACGGCCCAGGAGTCCAGCAGCGCGATCGCCGGGTCGTCCGGGGTGCGGACGGTCAGGTCGCGCAGCGCCGGGTAGGCGGGGCCGGACAGCCGGGCGAGCAGGCTGTCGAGGAACTCCCCGTAGCGGCCGACCCGGTAGCCGATGGCGTCCAGCCCGGGCGGGTTGAACAGCGGCGCCGGGGTTGCGGTGGCGGTGCCCGAGCAGCCGCAGGTGCACTGGCCGTTCATCGGCCGCCTCCGATCACGATCGAGAGCCGGCCGTTCTCCGGCCGGTCGGGGTCGTTGTCGCAGCCGGCGATCTCCAGCGCGCCGAGCCGCAGCAGCCCGTCGGCCAGCTCTCCGTCGTCCCGCCCGAACTGCCGCCGCAGCCGGGTGACCTGGGCGCTGACCACGCCCGGCACGGCGGCGGCGACGGCCACCAGCCGGGAGACCCGGACCGGCTCGCCGAAGCCCAGCGCGTCCGGGTGGAAGAAGCCGAGCCGGCCGTCCGGCAGGGCGCGGCTGCCCAGTACCCGGCGCAACTCGGCCAGCACGTGGCCGCGTTGGTGGCCGGGGGCGGCGCAGACCCGCAGTTCGAGGTCGAGCGGCACCACCAGGGCGGGGCGGACGACCAGGTCGTGGCCGATCCGGCGGTACGCCTCCAGACCGTCGCCGACCGCCGCCAGCAGGGCGGTGTCCGCGGTGGCCCGCCCGTACGGTTCGACGGCGACGTGGACCTCCTGGACGCTGCCCGTCCAGCGGAGTTCGGCGGCGGCCCGCCGGACGCCCGGCAGGGCTGCGGCCAGCTCCGCGTAGTCGGCGGCGGTGACAGCGCGCAGCCGGGTGCGGCTCAGCGCGAGCGGGGCCGACTGCCGTACCTGGTCGAGCGGTTCGGGATCGGTGCCGCCGCTCGCGGGCATCGGGTTGCGGACCCGGAGTTGCGCGTCCCGCGGCGGTGTGACGGTGCTGCGCCCCCTTGGGTGGGGCGGCTGGTCCGGGCAGACCACCAGGTGGTTGATGGCCTCCGCGCCGACGTTGCCGGCCGTGCCGTTGCCGATCCGGTAGGCGACCCGCAACTCCGTGCCGGGCCGGGGCGGCTGACCGTGCCGCCCGTCGCCGAAGCGCAGTGCGAGGCGGCCGTCGTCCTCCGGCTCGCCGACGAAGTGCCGGTCGCGCCGGCCGTCGGAGAGCAGGTCCCGGCGGGGCGTCCATTCCTGGCCCCCGGCGGTGGCCCGGACGGCCGGCAGTGCGGCACGGGGGTCCTGGGCGGTGATCCCGGACGCCGGGCCGGCCAGCGCGGGGGAGTCGGGGTCGAGCCCGGAGGCGTACCGGCCGCCCCAGCTCTGGGCCACCTCCCAGACGCCGGGCCGCCGGAGCGCCGCGCCGGCGCGGGTCCGGGCGGTGAGCACGTCGAGGCGGCGGAGCTTGGCGGCGAGCAGGCGGGTGCGGCGGGCCAGCAGTTCGCGCAGTCCGGCGGCGGGCCGGTCCGCGAGGTGCAGCTCGTGCACCACCTGGGCCCCGAACAGCAGGGTCAGTTCGGCGAGGTCGGCGCGGGAGAGGGGGTGGCCGCAGTCCGCCCGGTGCCACAGTTCCTCCAGCCGCTGCCGGACCCGTTCGGGGATGCCGGCGAGCAGGACGGCCTGCCGGGCGCAGACGTGTGCCCGGTCCGGGTAGGCGGCCGCCTGGGTGACCGGCGCGTAGCGCAGCACCGGGCGGAAGGGCTGCGGCAGGACGGGGTAGCGGGTCTGGTCGAGCAGCGTCTCAAGCGTCGCCGCCTGGGCGTCGGCGGTGGGTGGCTCGACCACGGCGCCCTGGCCGTCCTCGCCCTCCGCGTTCGCGCCCGGCGCGAGCTGGATGCTCAGCCCGGCCCGCCGGACCGCCGCCTCGCCGAGCAGCGCGTACAGCTCGCGGACCTGTCGCGGGCCGAGCTGGCGGCCGGTCCTGGTCCGGTCGAGCAGTTCGTGGATCGCCTCCGCCGCGGGGCTGCCCCCGGCGCGGTCCGCGCAGCCGGACCCGCCCGGCCCGCAGGGCGCCGTACGGACCGGCTCCGGCGGCACCGTGAAGGTCTCCGGGGCTGCGCCGCAGAAGGTGAGCGAGCGGCCGTGGTCGACCAGGACGACGTTGCCGCGGGCGACGCTCACGTCGGGGATCGGGCCGCAGTCGCTCCCGCCGTGCGAGGACAGGCAGACCGGGAAGGTGAGCGCGTCCTCCGGCGCCCACTCGACCTCGACCACGGGCTGCTCGTACAGCTCGTCGACCAGGTGGGTGACCGAGGTGAGCCGGACGGCCTGGCGGTGCGCGGGGTCGGCGTCGGCGGCGGCGCCGGTGCGTGGGCCGAGCACCTCCTCGACGACCAGCAGGTCGCCGGGGCGCAGCGCCAGGTGCCGGGTGCGGTCCTCGGGCCGGTCGGCCTCGTGCCAGTCGTCGCGCAGCGTGGCGGAGGTCGAGCCCTTCGGCAGGACGCAGTCCTGGTCGCCCCAGGTCCAGAACCGGATGGTGTTGTGCGCGGGGTGCAGCACCAGGTCCGTTCCGCCGAGCGGCTCGAACACCTCGACCGCCGCGGTCCGGGTGAGCGCGTCCAGCTGCTCGTCGGGGATCACCGTGGACAGTTCCGGGCGTTCCTGCGGGCCGAGCCGGCTGACGTCGACGGCGGCGAAGCGGAAGGTGCCGGGGTGGAGGGCGAGCGGGCGGTCCGTCGCCAGGGTGACGAACGCCCGGGCGTTGCAGCCGTCGTGCACGGCGTAGTCGATCAGCCGGACGTGCCGGCGCACCGACACCCGGCGGCGGGCCGTGTCGAGGTACGCCTCGGTGGCCACCGCGTCCTGCTGGTAGGAGAGTTGGTCGGCGGTGTAGGCGAGCAGCTCGACCAGGGTGATGCCGAGGTCGGGCAGGTGCCGCTCGGTCCAGTCGGGGGTGGTCAGGCTCATCCGGTCCAGCACGAGCCGCCGCAGGCTCTCGTAGTCGCGGGCGGTGTAGTCGATGACCGGGGCCGGCCGGACGGCGGGCGGGCAGTCCTCCTCGGTGCGGCAGTCATAGGGGGAGGGGCAGTCGGCACCGAAGGAGAACCCGGTGCTCGCGTACCTGGGGTCGAAGCCCGGGTACGGGCGGGTGCCCGGCCGGCCGTAGGCGTCCGCCTGGACCACGGTCAGCCGGTAGCGGGAGGTGTCGCCGGTGCGGTCGAGGGTGACGTGCATCCGGTCGTCCAGCTCCGGGTCGTCCGCGCGTTCGAGGTCGACCGCGAGGGCGCGCAGGCCGGTGATCCGCCGGCCGCCGTCGACGCGGATGTTCTCCGGGCCCAGCTCCTGCGGCGCCCGGCCGAGGAAGGTCACGCTCAGCGTGCGCCCGTCGTCCTCCAGCTCGGTGCCGTCCAGGCCCAGCAGGTGCGCCGCGCGCACGTCGGCGCGCCGCAGTTCCGCCCCGCACTGTGCCGTCGGACGTTCGGACCACCCGGTCATGCCGCCACCCCGCCCTCGAAGACGTCCTGCCGCTGAGTACCGGTCCGGCGCACGACGTACGCCAGCTCGACCCGCACCACGTTGTCCTCGCTCTCCACGTCGAGTGCGGCGACCTCGATGACGTCGCCGAGCCACCGCTGCAGCGCCGCCTGGACGGACAGTTGCAGGGTGGCCGCCAGCTCCGGGCTGTTCGGTGCGAAGACCAGGTCGAGCAGCCCGCAGCCGAAGTCCGGGTGCATGACCCGCTCACCCGGGCTGGTGAACAGCAACTGCTCGATCAGGTCCCGCACGTGGTCGTCGTACGCCGCCTCGGCGGTGCGCCCGCGGCTGTCGATCCGGAACGGGAACGCGAGGTCCGTCCGGGCCGGACCGGGCAGTGGAGCCGTCGGCTGGGCGCCGGGCCCGTCGAGCTGTGCGGCGTGCGCACCCCTGGTGTTCACACGCCCACCGCCCGCTGCTGGACGACGGTCACCACCGGCGGCCCCTGCGGGGCCTGTTCGGCGCTCTGGCACAGCCCGACGGCGGACTGCGGCAGGGCGGGGGAGCCGTTCACCCGGATCCGGGCGGACGGCACCACCCAGCGGATCGTGACGCAGGGCTGGGGCTTGCCGGCCACGTTGAACGGGCAGCCGGTCACGGTGTACAGGTCGGCCGTGCCGGTGACGGCCTGGCCGGCGACCAGCACCCGGGCCTGGCTGGGCAGGGCCGTCGCCTGGGCGCCGTGCGGGCAGGTCACCGTCGCGTTGACGTGCAGCAGATTTCCGGGCACGAGTCATTCCCCCGTCAGGTCACGCTCAGGGCGTCCTGGTTGATGGAAACGGTGGCGCCGACGAGCGAGATCGAGGCGCCCTGGCCGTTGCTGATCCGGATGCCCGAGTCGTTGATCACGATCGAGGCCCCGCTCGGGGTGCGGAGGGTGATCCCCGTGGTCGGGTCGTCGGACAGTACGATCACCCGCCGCCCGGTGGTCTCCAGCACCTGGTTCGGCACGCCCGGCGGGCCGGTCGTCGCCTCCACCGGCACCTCGGAGGCGGAGCCGTACCAGCAGCCCGTCCAGATCGGATAGCTCTGGTCGCCCTGCTCGAACTCCATCCACACGCCCGCCCCCACCGGCGGGACGGCGTAGTGCCCCATGCCCGGACCGGCCACCGGGAAGCAGGGCATCGCCCAGGTCGACGCGACCTCGCCCAGTACGTCGGGCACCTGGGCCTGGATGCGGCCGATCCCGAGCGGGTCGGCGTTGTTCACCACCGTCCCCCGGAACTTGCCGAGGTAGCGGGTCGGTTCGGCCATGCGGGCAACTCCTGCTGCTGCGTCAGGGGACGACGGTCGGCTGGAGGGCGATCAGGCCCTCGCGGGTCAGTGTGAAGTTCTGGGTGTACGAGCCGCGCTTGAGGTTGTGGGTGACGCTCTTGACGAAGTACAGGCCGTCGTAGGTGAGTCCGGCGCCGCGGACTCCGACCAGCTCGCGCGGCCGCAGGACGTGGCCGTACCGGACGACATCG
Source organism: Kitasatospora sp. NPDC054795 (assembly GCF_053611565.1). NCBI lineage: Bacteria > Bacillati > Actinomycetota > Actinomycetes > Kitasatosporales > Streptomycetaceae > Kitasatospora > Kitasatospora sp. NPDC054795. The sequence continues at coordinate 48,344 of NZ_JBSHAP010000010.1, read as the reverse complement.
AGCTGGCCGGAGCCCGAGACGGCGTCCGCCGACTGCATCGCCCTGGCGATGGTCTCGGCGACGGCCTGGGAGCTGTCCTTCTTGGCGGTGTCCGCGATGACCTTCTTCTTCAGCGCCGGCGCGGGCCTGAGCGCGAGCGGTGGACGCAGGATGCTGACCTCCGGCACCGGCAGGACGGCGGACACCTTGGTCGCCGGGAACTGGATGCGGGCCTCCGGCTCCTCGCGGGCGGTCCCGTCGAATGCGAAGGTGAGCTGGTCGACGTTCGACAGCGCGTCCATGTTCACGTTCAGCGCGTGCTGCGGCACACCGAGCCGGATCTCCGGCCCCCAGTAGCCGCGGCTCATCCCGGGGGCCGGGCCGGGGTCGAGGTAGAACACGTAACCGTTGGCCTTCGCCAGCTCGTTGACGTACCCGAGGTCGGTGCCCTTCTGGAAGTCGATCCGCCGGGTCGGCATCGGCGTCTGCGGCACCAGCTCGGGGATGACCAGCGGCACGATGCCGTACTGCCCGTACTTGGCGATGATCGCGGCGACCCGGGCCGCCGGGGACATCGCGGGGAACGGCACGCCGGCCTGCTCCTCCAGGTCCATCAGCACCGTCAGGTCCTCGCCGGTGACGGTGAGCGTGGACTGGCCGGGTTGGTTGCTGATGCCGACCTCCTGGCGGATGATCACACCGTCCATCAGTACGGTCGGGGTGCCCGTGACGGTCACCATCAGGACGACCCTGATCTTCGGGTCGAAGAAGCCGCCCGGCAGCAGCGCGGTGTTGATCAGACCGTGCTTCGACAGGTCGAAGGCCAGCTGGAAACCGCTGCGCTGCCCGGAGGCCACCGTGACCTGCACCGACAGCAGCGCGTCGGTCACCGGCTGCGGCACCGGCACGGGGAGCTGCGGGCCCATCAGCAGGCTCAGGTGGATCGACCCGATCGGCCCGCCCCCCGTGACGGCGCTCGTGACGGCCGAGGCGTCAGCCATTCCCCACCCCCTGCCCCGGCACCGCACCGGGCAGCGCGATGGTGATCCGCCGGCCCGGCGTCGCGGTCAGCTCCCGCGGATCGAGGACCGGATTGGCGTCGGCGATCCGCCACCACTGGTCGGCGCTGCCAAGGTAGCGGTAGGCCAGCAGGTCGGGGCGGTCGCCGGCGCTGACGGTGTGCTCGGCGAGTGGGGTCAGGCCGTCCGCGCTGGGCAGCAACCGCCGTTTGAGGTACGGGACTTGCCGTCCGTCCGGCTCGGTGTGCAGGGCGACCGGGACGCCGTGGTACCGGCTGGTCAGCGGGTACGGCGAGGGCGCGGGCAGCGCGTTCAGCGGGTTGTCGGCGGTCATCAGAACCCCCCTCCGAGGCCGAGCGCGCTCAGCCGGCCACCGGCCGCCGTGCCGACCAGCCGCTCCTTCTGCGCCAGGTGCGCGAGGTACAGCTCCGCCCCGCGGTGTCCGGTCGGCAGATCACTGACGGTCAGGACGCGCAGGCCGATCGCGACGGCGGCCCTGATCGGATTCAGCTCGATGTCGAACGCCTCCTCGGTGATGGTGAGTTCGGTCAGCCGCACCGGCAGGATCCGCTTCCCACCCCAGGTGAAGAGGGTCAGCGGGGCCTCGATCGGGGTGATCTCCAGCGTGCCGAGCGCGGCCAGCGCCTGATTGCTCCGCAGCTGCGCGCTGGCCGGCTGCACCAGCAGCTCCAGGGTGGCCAACTGCGGATGGATCCCGTTCGGCGCCGGCACCTCCAACTGGTCGGTGGCGTCCAGTTCTGCCGTGAACTTCCAGGTTTCGACGGCGGGCCCCTTGAGCCGCAACGCCTCCGTCCGGTCCCCGCTCCCGTCGGCTCCTGCCACCTGCGGGGCGAGCGACCGCTCCAGGCTGTCGGGGTTGAACTGCAGCACGACGATCCGCTGCGGCGTCCCCCGCAACGCGTCGACGATGACCAGCCCGGCCCTGATGGGCTTCGGGGCGTCCATGTACGTCACGTCGCTCCCATCTCCTCGAGCACGGACCGGGCGATGCCGGTCACCTCTTCGTCCTGCTCCTCCTCCAGCAGTTCCTCCAGCAACGGCGCGTAGGCGGGCCACGGCTCGTACGTGATCGCCCACACCGCGTTCTTCCGGACCTCCGGCCGATCGCTCCGCAGAGCCAGGCGGACGCTCCGGAAGAATTCCTCGTCGAATTCCACCGGTGCTCCCAGCCCCAGACGCAGGACCTCCGCGGCGTAGGTTTCCGAATCCGCCTCGGGGTCGGCACTCCGGACGAGCTCGGGGAGCCGCCAGGTGTCCAGCATGTTCTCCGCGAGTTCCACCGTGCTCCGGATGACCTCCTTGTTCGAACCGGTGATCATCACATAGAAGAATCCGGAGAGGAGGTCCTCGCAGTAGGTGAGGGTGATGGCCGGGCCGGCGTACCAGGAGATCTGGCGGGGCGTCCATTCCTCGGGGTCCGCGGGGATGTCGATGCGCCGCGGCCAGCCGATCAGCGCAGCCAGTTCCCCCACGGCGGATTCATCGATATCGTCCCGCAGGACCAGCCGTCGGCTTCGGTCGAAAGTCTCAGTCATCGGTCGATCACCTCAGGGAGCTACTTCAGCCCGTACAAGTGGAAAAGCTTTTCGCGGATCCGGCCCTTGAGTTGTTCGAGCGTGGTGATCTCACTTCCTTTTTCGGTCTTGATGTCAAGGGACTTGATCCACATCTGGATCACCAGGATTTCACGGTTGGCGATCCCCTGGATATTCTTTCCGTTGAAGGCCTTCTCGCTCGTGTCCGCACCCGATTCACGTTCCTTCGCGCGTTGTCGGTCGAGTGTCCTGGCCTGCTCCATGGCACCTCCCCCCTCCATCGGGAGGTACTTCAGCGCCTCGGCGATGGGCATCGTCTCGCCCTGGTGGACCTGGAGGCCGCGGAGGCTGGTCTTCGGGTCGGCGGTCGGGGCGACCCCGGAGACCCGGCTGCCCTCGGCGGCCATCTGAAGCAGCATCCCCGAGTGGATGACCGACCGCTGGTTCCGGTGGACCTCCTTGCCCATGATCAGGCTGCCGAGGAACGCGGCGTCGCGCCCCACCTGGCCGTCGACCCGGCCGCCGGCGGCCATCGTCTGGACTCCCTTGACCACCTCACTGTTGTGGGTCGGGTCGTTGAGGATCCGTTCAGCGATGCCCTCCTTGAACTTGCCGCTGCGGTTCTTGCGGCCCCGGTAGCGCAGATGCTCCTCGGCCTGGCCGTTCTCGTGCTGCCGCTTGATCACGGCCCGCTGGAGGCGCTGGGCGCTCTCGACCGCCCGGAGGCTCTCCTGCTGCTCCTGGTCGGCACCGGCCTCGATCCGCTTCTGCTGGGCGTTCCGCATCTTGTTGGTCTCGCGCAGCACTGTGTGCGTGACGGCGGCCGGGGTCCGGCCGGGCCCGTCCTCGAACTCGAACACGTCGTGTGCGCTGTCGTTCGTGAAGTCGAAGCCCGCCATGTTCGGGCCTTGATGGTTCATGAACCGGGCCATCGAGGCGAAGCCGACTCCCTGCGGGACACCGAACCGCCGTTGGTCCGCTGCGGAATCGTCGTCCTTCCGGTAGATCTGATTCGCACCGCTGACGGTCTGGGAGTGGTTCAGGATCTCGGCGGACAGCTCGTCGAGCATCGCCAGCAGGTCCCGCTCGTCCAGGGTGAGCGCGTCGGTGAGCTTCACCTGAGGATTGAGGGTGGCCGTGATGGTGAAGTTCCTGTCGCCCTCGATGCCCAGGCTCGACAGCCGGTACCACATGCGCATCGCAGCGAGCAGCGCCCGCAGCACCGGGCCCCGGACGCCTCGGTGGAGCAGGCGCTGGATCCGCGGCCGGATGCGGGCGGCGATCAGGTCAAGGCGGTTCTGCTTTGCCTGGGGGGAGTTCTCGTGGGCGCGGCGTTGGGCGCGTTGTTGTTGGCGCTTCTGGTGCCAGGCGCGGAGGCGGTCGCGTTGCTTGCGGTAGGCGTCGCGGATCCTGTGCGCGCCGTTGGTGAGGGCGCGGCCCAGCTTGCTGTTGAGGAGTTTGCGGCCGAGGGTGCGGGCGGCGGTCCGCACGCGGTTGAGGGCGGCCTTGACGGTCTGCCGGCTGGCGTTGAGTGCGCGGCCGACGGGGGAGGTGGGGCGGCGGCGGGGGGTGGTGGGCTTCGGGCGGGGGCGTCCGGAGGGGGCGGCGGAGGGGTGGCGTTCCGGGTGGCTGGCGGTGTGGCGGGCCGGTCCGGTGCGGGTGGGGCGGCCGCGGCCGGGGGAGGGCCGCTTGCGTAGCGCCTGGGTGGCCCGGCGCAGGCTCGCCCGGGCCTTGTTGACGGCGTTCCCGGCCGCCTTGCGGGCGCCCTTGCCGGCCCTGGCCAGCCCCTTGAGGATCTTTTGGGCGATCCCCTTGAGTTTGGTGCCGACCGCCTTCCCGGCGCCCTTGAGCTTGCTGAGCAGGAAGTTGGAGATGAAGTCGAGCAGCGCGACCACGCCCGAGGCGACCGCGTCGGCGAACAGGCAGGCGGCCGATCCGGACTTGACCGCCTTGAGGAAGGTGATGAACTTCCCGATCATGGCGACGATCTTGCTGATGGTGTTCCACGCCGCCACCAGGCCTTGGATGATCGCCATGATCGCACCGGCCGCCGGTACGATCATCGACACCAGCTTCTCGACGACGATCGAGATGATCATTCCGGGCAGCGCCGCCACGATCGCCTGCCAGGCCATCCGGCCGATCTGGGCCATCGAGATACAGCCCTTGACCAGGACGTTGACGATGGTGGAGGTCAGGCCGACCACCGACTCGACCTTCTCGTTGAACCACTGCTTGACCGCGCTCTTGATCGCGCCCCACAGGTAGTACTGGATGCCGTCGATCGCGGCGCTGCCGAGCTTCTTCAGCCAGCCGCCCGGGTCGGGGGCGATGTCGCCGATCAGGGCCGCGAACTCGCCGAAGACCGCGATCGCCTTCTGTACGAAGTCGATCGCGTCCATCACCGCCTTGCGGACCGCCTCGATCGCGGCCTTGAGCCCCGCCTCCAGCGCGTTGAGCAGCGCGTTCAGGCCGGCCGCCAGCAGGTCGAGCAGCTTGTTGACGGCGTTCTTGAGCTTGTCCGCCCACTCGTTGACCTTCGCGATGGCCTTGTCGCGCCACTCCTCGATCTTCTTGCGGAACTTGTCCCGCAGTTCGGGGAAGGCCGCCAGCAGCACGTCGCAGATCTTGATCAGCGCGTCCGCGAGCTTGTTGATCAGGTCGACGGCGAACTTGCGCGCCTGGTCGATCGCCCAGTTCGCGAACTTGCGGAACCCGTCGATGATGTCGTTGATCAGGCCGCGGAAGTAGTCGAAGACCTTGGTGACCGCCTCGACCAGTGCGTCGAAGGCCGCCTTGACCTTGGACTTGACCCAGCCCCACCAGCCCTCGGACTCCTCCTTCTTGCGGTCCTTCTCCTTCTGCGCCTTCTCCTCGGCCTCCTTCCGCTTGTCCTGGATCTTCTGGTTGTCCTGTTGCTGACGGTCCTGGACGTCCTTGTCGGCCTCGGTGCGCTTCTTGTCGATCTGGCCGCTCTTGTCCTGGTGCTCCGCGCCGGCGTCCTGGTCCGCGCCGGTGATCTTCTCGTCCTGTTCGGTGCGCCACTGTTCGCGCTCGGCCGTGACCTTCTCCGCGGCGTCGCCCCGCTCGCCGGCCTGGGCCTGGGCGTTGTCGGCGACCGCCTGGTCGATCTCGGCCTGGTTCTGCCGGCGGGCGTCGGCCGCGCCCTGCTTCTGCTGGGCCTGTTCGGAGCCCAGTTGCCCCTGGCCCTGGCCGACGGCGGCCTGGATCTGCGGGCCGCGCTCCTGCTGGGTGACGATGCCGATGCCCGGCTTGGTGTCGGCCGCGCGGCCGACACCGGCGCCCCCGCGCCTGCGGCCGCCCCCGGGGACGGAGGCGGTGAGGGTCTCCTTCGGCACGTCCGGGTAGATCCGGTCCTCGCCCATCGGCTTGGCGGCGTCCTCCCGGCCGACGCCGAGGATCCTGCCGGAACTCTCCTTGAGCTTCGCCGCCTGCCGGTCGGTGCGCGCCGGGTCGCTCTCCCCGGTCAGTTCGACCTTGGGCGCCGGGCCGACGGTGGTGTTCAGCGCCGGGTCGGTCGAGGGCACGCCGTCGACCGCGACCTGGGCCTGCTGGACCTCCTGCGGCGAGACCTGGTTGCCCGGGTCGTCGGCGACGTGCGGCGAAGCGACCCGGTCGCCGGGGCTGCGGCCCTCGACCTGCTTCTGCTCGGCCTTCTGCTGCTCACCGTCCGCGCCCTGCGGGCCGACCCGCTCCAGCCGCTCCGCCACCGCCGCGGCGGGTGGCGCGGCCTCGGGCGTGCCGGACCGGGTCTGCGGGGCTCCGGACGGGCGCTGGACGGCTGGTGGGGCGGCCTGCAGCGCGGCGTGCTGCTCGCCGACCGTACGGTCCACCGAGCCGTCCACGCCGTCCAGGGTGGTGGCCATCTGATCGGGCGGCAGGCTCGCGGCGGTGGCGAGCGCGCTCTGCGGGTCCTGGCCGGAGACGTCGGGCGGGGCCGGTTTCTCCTCCTGTTGCTCCTGCTTGGCCGGGCCGCCCCCGCCGCCCCCGCCGCCCCCGCCGCCCCCGCCGCCCCCGGCGGCACAGGCACCGCCGGCACTGTCCGGCTCCGCCTCGGTGGTGGGCTGCTGCGGGCCCGCGCAGGCGCCGCCGCCGGACTCCAGGGAGGCGTCCGGGGCGGGCTGGGCGGAGAGTCCGGCGGGTGCATCGGCCTGCTCGGCCGCCGGACCGGCCGCGCCGGCGTCCGGCGTGGTGGCGGGGGCGGCATCGAGCGCCGCGCCGGGCGCGCCGTCCGGGACGTCGGCGGGCCCGCCCGGGCCCTCGCCGCCGACCGGCCCCGCCCCGCCGGGGGCGCCGATGCGCTCCGGGACGCCCGGTTCGGCCGCCGGGTCGTCGGCCTCCCGGGTCTGTTCGGCGGGCGCTTCCGGCTCCTGCCGCAGCTCCGGATCGGGCTCCGGGGCAGCGGGTTCGGTGGGTTCGGCGGCCCGGGCCGGACCCTGGGTCGGATCGGGGCCGACCTCCTGCTCGACCGGCCGTTCCGGCTGGAGGTCGCGGCTGCCGCGGTCCTCGGTCTCCGCGGCGGGGGCCAAAGGGGCGGCGGCCTCAGGCCGGCCCGGATCGGGTGGCGCGGCCGGTTCCTCGTCGGTCCCCGGCCGGCCCGCCCGCTCCTCCTGGACCTGCTCGGCCTTGGTCGCGGGCGGCTCGGGGAACGCCGGTGCCTCGGCGTTCGCGGGGGGCGCGCCGTCCGCCGACAGCGGGATCCGGTCGACGGTCGGGACGGCCGACACGTCGAGGTCCGAGGCGGGCAGGAAGTCTTCGGGCCCCAGAGCCTGCTCGGCGGCGGACGGCTGCGGCGACCGCTCCTGGTCCGTCCCGGGAGCGTCCCGGACCTCGGAGTCCGCGCCGGGCTCCATGCCCAACGGCCCTTCCTCGTCCAGGGTTTCGTCCTGCGGTTGGTCGCCCTCCAGCAGCCCGTGCCGGGCGAGCGGGCTGTCCGGGGCCTGCGCGATCGCGTCCAGGCGCTCGGGCTTGACCGGCGCGGACTGCGGCGGCGGGGCGGCGGCGGGCTGCGGTGGCCTGGTACCGGCCGAGGGCTGGGTGGCGGCGTCCGGCGGCCCGGCTTCGGGCGAGTCCGGTACGACGGCGGCCACGGGCTGGGCGACGGCCTCCTCGGCCGGCGCGGGGGACTGCTCCGGGCCCGCCTCGGGGGCCGCCTCGACGGTCGACGGCTGCGCCTGCCCAGGAGGCTGGGCCTGATCGGCCTGCGGCTGCGCGGCCTCGCCCTGCATGGGCGGTGCCTGCCGTTCGTCCTGCCGTTCGTCCTGCTGCTGTCCCCGCTCCTCCGGGCGTTCCGCGGCACCGTGACCCTTGCGGCGCCTGCGCCGCCCCCTCGGGGCGTCCGACTGCCGCACCTCCTCGTCGAGTTGCCGCTGCCGGTCCCGCTCGCCGCGGTCCTTCCGGTCGATCCGCTCGTGGTCGTCGGTGGTTCGGTCAGCGGCATCGGTGACCGGTTCGGGCGTCTGCGGGCTGTCGAGGTCGGCCGGACGGTGCTCGGCGGCCTCGACCAGCTCCAGCACCCGGGTGTAGTCCGAGGAGGGCAGCCGGATGTCCAGGCGCTCCAGCACGGAGGCCTGCAACTCGGGGGCGAAGCGTGCGAGTTGCCAGCGGACCCGGCCGGCGGAGTCGGTCGGGTCGCCGCGCAGTGAGCGCAGGATGCCGGCCGCCAGCCGGTCGACCAGGGTGGCCGGGTCGAGCCGCTCGGCGCGGAACCGGTCGGCGTCGACGGTCGCGTAGCGCAGCCACCCCGGCGTGGCACCCGGCGTCGCCGCCGTCGGCCGGTCGTCGCGCGCGCCGTGCTCCGCCTCCCGTTCGATCGCGTCCTGCGGCAGGCTGACCGCGCCCAGGTCGCGGCCGGCCCGCAGCGCGCCGAGCGGGTTCGGGGCCTGGACGGTGTGCAGCAGCTCGTGGGTGAGCAGCCGCCGGCCGTCCTCCGCGGCGGGCCGGTACTTGCCCTCACCGAAGAAGAGGTCCGGGCCGACGGCGACGGCGTCCGCGCCGATCAGCTCGGTCAGCGCGGCGGAGTCCCGGTCGGTGTGCACCCGGACCCGGCTGAGGTCGTGCCCGAGCCGTGCCTCCAGCTCCCGCCGCACGCCCGGGTCGAGCGGCTGGCCGGCGCCGGAGACGATCTCCTTCGGCTCGGGCGTACGGGCCTTCGGCGCCCGGGTCCTGCGCCGGGCCGCGCCCTGCTCGGTGTCCGGTGCGGAGGCCTTGGCCGCTACGGCGGGTCGAGTCATGTCCGCCCCCGTCCCGGCGGCCGGCCACCGCCGGACAGCCCGGCGTGCACGGCGCGGGCGAGCGCCTCGCCGAGCCGCTGCGGCGAGGTGCCGGCCGGGAGCGGCGGCAGGCCGGAGAGCAGGTCCAGCGTGCGGTCGCCGCCGACCGCGAGCGGCACGCCGCGCGCCTCGACCAGGCGGGTCAGTTCGCTCCGGAACGCCGCCGTCAGCCGGTCGTGGTCGATGTGTGCGAAGCCGTCGAGGACCAGTTCGCCGATCTCGACCTCGATCCGCCCGGCGCCCCCGTGCCCGGGCTCGATCCGTCCGGCGCCCCCGGGCCCGGCCCCGCTCCGCCCGTCGCCGTCCCTCCCCGTCGCAGCCCCCTCGGTCAGATCCATCCGCCGACCTCCGAGGGTGTCAGCGAGCGCTCCAGCTTCAGGTACTCGGTGCGCGCGGCGGCCAGCAGGTGCCGCATCTGCACCGGGCAGTCCTCGTCGGCGGCCAGAAAGGCGGCGGACAGCGCGATGTTGCGGATGGAGCCGCCGGCCACGGTGAGCTGCGCGAGCCGCTCCGGGTCGAGGCCCTGACTGGGGGCCTCCTTGGGGATGACCCGGCGCCAGATCTCGGCGCGCTCCGGCACCCCGGGGAACGGGAAGTCGACCACGAACCTGATCCGCCGCATGAACGCCGGATCCAGCGCCTTCTTCATATTGGTGGTGAGCACGGCCAGGCCCCGGTAGGCCTCCATCCGCATCAGCAGGTAGCTGACCTCCAGGTTGGCGTAGCGGTCGTGGCTGTCCTTGATCTCGCTGCGCTTGCCGAACAGCGCGTCGGCCTCGTCGAACAGCAGCAGTGCGCCGCCGCGTTCGGCCGCGTCGAAGACCCGTCGGAGGTTCTTCTCGGTCTCGCCGATGTACTTGCTGACGACCTGGGAGAGGTCGATGACGAACAGGTCCACGTCGAGCTGCCCGGCGACGACCTCGGCCGCCAGCGTCTTCCCGGTGCCCGACCCGCCGGCGAAGAGCGCGGTGACGCCGAGGCCACGACGCAGCACCGACTCAAAGCCCCACTCCTGGTAGACCGTGCCGCGCCGGCGGACGTGGGCGACGATCTCGCGCAGGATCGCGCGCTGGCGCTCCTCCAGTACCAGGTCCTCCCAGCCGGCCCGCGGCTCGACCCGCCGGCCCAGCTCCTCCAGGGACATCCGGGCCTCCGTCAGACCGGCGTGCCAGGCCAGCGGGCTGATGTCCCGGCCGTCCTCGGCAGCCCGCCGGGCCGTCGCCGCGGCCGAGCGGATCACATGGCCGGGCAGTGAGAACTGCGCGGCCAGCGCGCGGAGTCCGCTCTCGTTGATCCCTGGCGCACCGTCCAGTTCCGCCGCCCAGATCGCCAGCTGCTCCTCGGGGCCGAGCGGGGGTACGGTCAGCCGGGCCCGGTCCGAGGCCCCCGCCGGCGGAGGCTCGTCGCCGGAGACGACCAGCGGCACTGCCAGGCTCGCGAGGAAGGCCTCCGTGCCGTTCGGGGACCGCGGGTGCTCCCGGCCCGGCCCGCCGCCCTCCACCAGCAGCGCGGCCGGGATCAGGATCGCCTCCCGCTGCCACAGCCGGGCGAGCTGATCGCGCTCGGCGGGCTCGGTGGGCAGGTCCTCGCGGTGCGCGGCGTAGAGGCCGAGCCCGGCGCGGTGGGCCGCCGCCGCCGCGATCTCCCAGCGGGTACGGCGGTCGGCGCCGGTCAGTTCGGTGTGCGGCGGGCCGGTCAGCCCGGCCGCGGTCCACCCCAGGGCCAGCCCGGCCGCGCACCGCTCGTGGGGCTCGGGCAGCTCGCCGGGCGGCCCGACCCGGGTGAGCAGGCCGTGCAGCCGCACGTCCAGGTACGGCACGCCGACCAGGAAGTGCAGCACCCGCTCGTCGATCCGCAGCCGGGAGGCGGTGAGCGCGGTCTCGTCGTCCAGCTCGACCAGCCGGAAGCGGCGCAGCGGGCCGACCGGGGTGAGGGCGCTCCAGTGCGGTTGGTCCAGGGCGGCGAGGGCGAGCGAGAAGGTCGGGTAGGCGCGCCCGGGGTCGCCGCCGGCCGCGGCGCACCGGGCGGCGGCGGTGGGGTCGATCACGGGAGCGGCGGCCAGCACGAGGACGTCGCGCTCGAACGGGGTGAGCCCGAAGGAGGCGCTGAGCGCGTCCAGGGCGGTGGCGGGCTGTCGCCGCCCGCCCCTGCGGCCGGTTGGTTTGTCGGACGAGGTGGGGTTACCCGCGTCGCGGCCGGCCGCGTGCGCGTCGACGCGGTCGAGCACGGCGGCGACCGCGGCCGACAGCGCCTGCCGGTGCGGCTCGTCCGCCGGGCCGTCGCGGCCCTGCCCTCGACGCGTGCTCATCTCGGTCCCCCGTCCTGCGGTCAGTGCGTCAGGTCCACGACGGGACCGCTGAACGTCCCGTCGCTCGACACCGTCAACTCGCTGGGCACGCCGTCCACCTGGACCCGGGCCAGGTACGCGGTCGGGCGCACGCCGACGACCGGCACCTGGACCTCGTACGGGTCGGTGCGCGGCCGCGGCGGCGCGGGCGCGCGGAACCGGTGGCTCGCCCCGCGCCGCCCGGCGGGCGGGTGCAACTCGTCCAGCAGCAGCACGACCTGCTGGTCGTCCCGGAGCGGCAGGTCCAGCCGGACATCCAGCCGGGCCGAGACCCCGGACGGTCCGTCGCCGCGGTCCGCCGTGCCGATCGGCCCGACGATCCGCGGCTGCCGGGCGAAGGTCTGCGCATTGGACTCCAGCGCGAGGTGGTCGGCGGCGGGCCGGCCGTCCAGCGCCAGTCCGTGCAGCACCTGCACCTGGTACACGCCGGGCGGCAGGTCCTCCGGGACAGCGACCACCAGGCGGTCGTCCCGGACGCCGCCCGGATCGACCGGCACCCGCCGCTCGCCCAGCCGGGCCACGATCAGGTCCGCGCGCAGGCCGGTGCCCTCCAGCACCAGCTCCCGGTCCTTGGTCACCGGTCCTTCCTCGGGAGCACCGGGGGACCCGGCGGGCCGGGAGAGCACCCGCTCCACGACCGGCCCGCGGGACGGCACGGCCCGCACCGTACGGCGCAGCACCGGCTTGCCGGCCACCGGATCGACCCTGCCCTCCACGAGGACGGCGGCGGCCTGGTAGGTCACGGACAGCGCGTACGGCGTCTGGAGCAGCGTGCTCCACAGCTTGGACAGCTCCTCGACGTCCATCGTCGTGGGCGTGAAGCGCACCCGCTGCGGCGAGGCGGCCAGGTCCGTCCCCACCAGGTACGGCTGGGCGGCGGCCTCCTCGATCAACTGCCGGGAGAGCACCGGCTGTTCGGTCAGTGCCCGGACCACGCAGCCGAGCAGCCGTTGGCCGACCAGCTGGGACTCCTCGCCGTAGCAGCTGATCAGGTAGTGCAGGTCCAGGGCGGCGGCCGGCCGGGCCAGCACCGTGCCGTCCGTCGCGCGGGTGGGTGCGTCGCGATTGCGCAGCGAGGCGTTGGCCGTGACCTGGTAGAGGAAGACGGTGATGGTCGGGTCGGCGGGCGGCTCGGTCGGCGGCTTGCGGGCGCCGACCTCGACCGCGAACGGGATGTCGGGCGAGAGCGCTCGGGTGATGAGCAGCCGCAGCGCCTCGCTCACGGTGGCGATCGCGAGGTGGTTGCTCACGGGTTCGCCCCCTCGGTCGTGTGCCTCACCCGCGCGCTCATGAGGTCTCCCGGTCGAGGTACTTGTCCAGGTCGAGGGCCGGGCCCGGGCGGGCGGCCGCCGGCTTGGCCGGTCCGGCCGGGGTGCGCTGGGCGGCTTTGACCTCGACCCGCCCGATCTGGACCCGTACCACCCGCTCGACCGGGCGCTGCCGGCGTCGGGTCCCGGTCCCGTGCGCCTGGCCCGGAGCAGCTGCCCCGGCGGCCCGCCGTACGGACGCCGGCGCGGCGGCCGACCGGACCGGTGCGGGCGGTGCCGCGGTCGGCCGCTCGGGGGCGGCCGCCCGGTGCCGTGCGGTGACAGGTGTCGGTACGGCTGCCGGGCGGGCGGTCTCCCTCCGCATCGCCGGCCCGACGGCCGGTGCGGCACTGGGGGTGACCTGCGGCGCGATCAGCAGCGGCGTCCGCGGCAGCGGAAGGACGGGTGCGACAGCCGACCGGTCCTCACCGGCCACCGCCCGCAGCGCCCTCTCGGCCGGCGCCGCGGGCGGTGCCGCCGGCGGCCGGGGGAGCGGCACGGGAACGGGTCGCCCGCCCGAGCGGCCCGGCCCGAACGGCTCCGCGTCCATGACCGGCGGCGCCGGAGCGAGTGCGTCGAGCCGTTCGAACGGCCCCGGCAGGCGCGGGCGCACCCGTACCCCGGCCCGGGCGCCGCCCGGGCCGCGCTTCGCCACCAGGCGGTCGAAGTGGTCAGGCATCTGCACACAGCTCCAGGTAGTAGCGGCGCCGCAGCGGGCCGAGCGCCAGGATCTCCGCCTCGCTCCAGCCGTAGGCGGTGGCCAGGAGGTGGACGTGGAGCAGGGTCGCCCTGGCCCAGTCGTCCAGCTCCTCCCAGAGGTAGGAGGCGATGTCCAGCTCGGCGAGGGCCTGCTCGCCGCACTCGGGGCAGCCGAGGTGCAGCCGGACGTCCGCGCAGGGGTCGGCCGCGGCGGCGGCCTCGGCCACGCGCCGCTGGACCGGTCCGGGGAGCTGCCGCGCGGCGACCGGCTCCCCGCCGTGCTCGGCGTCCAGCACGCACCGCTCCAGCACCACGGCCCTGGCCTGGTCCGCGGGGGCCTGTTCGGCGGCGGCCAGATCGCCGGGGGTGGGCAGCCGGAAGCCGACCTTCCAGCCGTCCAGCTCCACCCGCAGCGGGCCGTCCGCCGGCCGCGCGGCACCGACCACCTGTCCGGAGTCGAAGGTGAACTCCATCTCCTCTGCGCAACTCGGGCATCCGACCCGCACATTGAGCGGTTCACCGAACAACTCGGCTCGCAGGCTGAAGAGTTCGGCGTCCCGCTGGCCGAGCGGCACGGCCAGCAGCTCCTCCGTCCCGGCGCCCGGACGGGCGACGGCGTGCAGCAGTAGGGCCTGCCCGGTGCGGCCGGCCGTCAGCCCGGCCTCCCAGGCGGCCAACAGGGCGGCCTCGCCGGCGAGTTCCATCGGTCGGCCGCTCAGGCCGGCTGCTGGAACGAGGGCTCTTCCGGCTCGGGCGTCTCCTCGTCCCGCTCCCAGCCCTCCACCTCCAGCTTGAGGCTCTGGATCGCCACCGCGTTGGCGTTGGCGTCCAGTTCGCCGAGCACCTGGTACTCACTCGGCCAGGCGCGGTACAGCTTGTGGGCGACCGCCACCTGACCGGCCTCGTTGAGCACCTGGATCACCAGGTCCTTGCGGAAGTCCCGCAACGAGACCTCTGCCCCGCGGCCCGCGCCGACCATCCAGACCTTGTTGGCCCAGCGGTCGAACTCCGGGTCGTGGGTGACCCCGCGCTCCAGGGTGACCGCCTCGAAGTCGGTGCGCCCCGGCGACTTGCGCGGTGCGCTCGGATCGCCCCCGCTGCGGTGCTTCACCACCTCGGTGGTGCGCTTGAGCGGGCTGATCTTGCTGATTCCGGCGACGACCCTACCGTCCCAGACGACCAGGAACTTGAAATTCTTGTACGGATCGAACCGGTGCGGATTGACGGTGAACTCGACCATGGAGATCCTAAACCTCGAACTGTCCGGCGAGCTGCTCGATCTTGACGATCACGAATTCCGCGGGCTTGAGTGGCGCGAATCCGACCACGACGTTCACCACACCACGATTGATGTCGTCCTGCGTGGTGGTGTCCTTGTCGCACTTGACGAAATAGGCCGAGCGCGCCGACGTGCCCTGGAACGCGCCCTGCTGGAACAGCGAGTGCAGGAACGCGCCCACGTTCAGGCGGATCTGCGCCCACAGCCGCTCGTCGTTGGGCTCGAACACGACCCATTTGGTACCGCGGTAGAGGCTCTCCTCCAGCATCAGCGCCAGGCGCCGCACCGGGACGTACTTCCACTGCGAGCTGAGCGCGTCGGCGCCCGCCATGGTCCGCGCGCCCCACGCCACCGGGCCCACCACCGGGAACGTCCGCAGGCAGTTCACCGCGAGCGGGTTCAGCAGGCCGTTCTCCCGGTCCGTCAGCGGGACGGTCAGCGCGCGCACCCCGGGCAGTCCGGCCTCGGTGCCCGCGGGCGCCTTCCACACGCCCCGCTGGCCGTCGGTGCGCGCCATCACGCCGGCGATGGTGCCCGACGGCGGGAAGCTGCGCAGCCGGCCGGTGAGCGGGTCGACCAGCTCCAGGTGCGGGAAGTACAGCGCGGCGTGGTCGCTGCGCACCGAGTCGAAGGCGGACAGGCCCGCCCGGGCGTCGTCCAGCGTCGTCCACGCCTGCGGCGAGTCGACGATCAGGAACATCCGCTGCTCCACGCAGAGCGCCTGGGCGGCGGAGACGACCGTGACGGCGTCGTCCACGCCGGCGTAGCCGGCCAGTTCCGGCAGCACCAGCAGGTTGACGTCCGGCACGTCGCGCAGGGCCTGGATGCCGGTCTTGCCGGCCTCGCTGCCGATCAGGTCGGTCATGCCGGGGGCTGCGCCGTCCTGACCGCCGACGAGGGCGAGGACCGGCGGATTGACCGAGCCCTCCAGTCCGAGGTTGTTGGCGGCCTCACCGAGGAAGCGCACCACGTCGGCCGGGTCCGTGGAGCCGGCGACGACCTGGAGCTGCCGCCCGAACACGTTCACCCGGGTGCCCGCGAAGGCCCGCCTGCCCGGGGCGTCGGGCAGGGCCCGCAGCTTGCGCTCCAGCAGCAGGGCGAGTTCGGGGACGGTGGTCGGCGCGGTGCCGTCCGCGGCCGGGTCGTAGATCGTGACGGTCCGCGAGACGTCGGCGATCTTCACCTGGATCTCGTGGGTGAGGTCCGGCAGCGTGGCGGCGAAGGGCTTGGAGACGGTGCCCACCGGATCCGGTCGGCTCTCCGCCAGGACCTTCACCCGGACGACGCCCGAGCCGCTGTTCACCATCGTCTCGGCGAACCGGGGGCTGGCGGCCCGGACCGACAGGTCCGCGAAGGACTCCCGGACGGCGCCGGAGATGTCGAAGACCTGGAGGTTGAAGGTCTCGGCCGGGGTCGGCGTCCGGTAGTCCACGGCGACCCGCAGCCCCCCGCCCCAGAGCCCCGGCTCGACGGCCGTGACCTCCAGGGCCGGGGTGGCGGTGGAGGACTGCGTCGAGTTGAGCGTGACGCCCGCGGCGGCGCCGGTGCCGGCCGCCGCGACCCGGACCACCACCCCGACCGATCCCCCGTTGAGGAAGAACTGCTGGACGGCGTAGCTGACCGGGCTCTGACTCGCGAGTCCGCCGAAACGGCGTTCGAAGTCCGCGAAACTGGTGATGGTGACCGGCTGGTTGAGCGGGCCGCGTCGGGTGGCCCCGACGAAGGCGGTCACCGAGGTGCTCACCGCGGTGATGGTACGGACGCCGCTGGGAAGCTCTTCGATGTAGACGCCCGGGTAGGTCGGTGTCGTCGGCAAATTCCCCCTCCGTTCACTTCGTGCATCAAGAAACCGCTCAATGGGATCAGGATGCATCGGTGGCAGGCTCAGTCTCGGATTCAGGTGACAATTCGTCAAGGCCTGAACGTGAAAGGCTAATTGTATTACTGGGCCTGTTTTCGGGGTTTCGGAATGTGCTGTTCCGCAACCCCTGTGCTGGTGCCCGTCAGCCGCCTTCGGGCAGGTTCCGGTAGTCGGGGCGGGCCGGCGCGGGGTCCGGCGGCGTCGCTGCGGGTGTCGGAGCCGGAGCCGGAGCCGGAGCCGGTGCGGGTGTGGGCATGGGCGTAGGTGCGGGTGCGGCGGGCGTCGGCTCAGGTGCGGCCGGGGTCGGCGCGGGTGTGGGCGCGGGGACCGGCGGCTGGTAGGACGGCGGCCGGGCCGCCCCCAGGAACCAGCCCCAGTTCGCGCCGAACCGGTGCTCCAGGAACCGGAACGCGGCGTAGTAGACCGTGCCGAAGCCGGTGACCAGGGCGGAGGTGACGGAGGCGTTGTCCAGGTGGATGCCGAGCCGCGCGGCCTGCACCACGAGGAACGCGACGATGTAGGGCACGCACGTGCGCCACAGGGACAGGGCGAGTTGGTACATCTGTCCTCCTCGGCCGGTGTCAGCCGGCGACGGTGAAGCCGTGCGCCTGGCCGAGCCGGGTCAGCGAGTTGATGCCGGGTATGCCGTCCGCCTGCTGCCCGCTGTACCCGTACCGGCGCTGCAACTCGGCGTAGGCGTCGACGGTCCTCGTGCCGAACGAGCCGTCGGCCCACTGCCGGTCGAGCAGCCCATCGGCGACGAGCGCAAGCTCCACCGTGTACACGTCGTCCGGGTACGTGGTGGCGCCCTGGGCCGCGTCCGGGTCCTGGCGGGCCGCCGCGACCACCCTCGACTTCGACACCTCGGCCAGCGGGACGGCCCCGCCGAGCAGCCGGCGCAGCGAGGCCTCGCCGGGCACGCCGTCCGCTTCCCCGCCGGAGTAGCCCAGACTGCGCTGGAAGTCGGCGTAGTTGAGGGTGTCGGCGTCGGTCCAGTCCGGGCCGGGGCCCTGGTTGTAGTGCGAGCCGAAGTCCGCCGCCACCAGCGCCTCGCCGACGAGGGTGACCTGCGGACCGTGCGCGCCGTAGCCGTACGGCAGGCCGCCGACGCTGTTCTGGTACCGGGCCGGGGTCGGGTCCGGCTGGGGCGCGGGCTGCTGGGGCGGGGTGACCACCGTGCCGGAGGGGCGCGGCGCACCCGACGTCACCCAGGCGTACAGCGCCGGGCCGGGGCAGTCGGTCGAGTAGCCGTCCTGGTGCCCCTTGATCTCCGGGCCCGCCGGGCCCTGCTGCTCGCAGTACTCGATCGCGTCCCGCAGCCCGTTGAGCTGTTCCGGGGTGGGCACGGTCGAGCCGGAGGAGCCGACCAGCCCGCACACCGCGTAGTGCGCCTCGTTGAGCGGGACGTCGCCGTTGGCGCTGTTGCGCCGGTTCAGCCCGCGGCCCTCGAACACGTGGCCGTGCTCGCAGACCACGAAGCTGTAGCCGATGTCCGACCAGCCGTCGTCGTCCATGTGCGAGGCCTGGAGGCGCCGTACGTAGGCCGGGCAGGTGTCATGGCTGTCGAAGGTGTACGCCGTGCCGAGATAGTGCACCTTCACTCCGGCGCGCGGACCGGCGTACGGGATCGAACCGTTGGGCTCGCGCCAGGGCCGCGCGCCCCACTGGTCCCGGGGCACCAGCTGGAGCCCCGGCCAGTCGGGCGACTGCGGTCCTGGGGTCGGCGTGGGTGGCTCGGGGTCCGGGGCCCGGCCCGCGCCGGCCCACGCGCGCAACTCGTCCAGCGAGCCGTTGAACACGTCCGCGTCGAGCGGGTCGTCGCTGTACTGGTGGAAGCGCCAGGACGCCTGGATGCGCGGCGAACCCGCGGACACGTAGTCCGCTATCCACAGGAAGTCACCGGCGTTGTCGTCCGTCCGGAACCAGTAGTCCCGGTTGGTGTAGAGCCCGACCAGGCGGTCCGGGTAACGCTGCTTGACCGCCGCCAGCCACCGGTTCTTCGCCTCGGTCGCGTCGCCGTCGCCGACCGACTGTCCGTACGGCTCGAAGTCCAGCACCAGCAGCTCGCCCGCGGGCACCTGCCCCACGATCCGGCAGAAGTGCTCCACCTCACCGTCGACCGGGTTCTCCGCGTGCAGGAAGTGGTAGTGCCCGACCACCAGTCCGCGCCCCCGGGCGTCCGCGAGCTTGTCGGTGTACCCCGACTGGCCGGTGTGGCCGCCTTCGGTGGCCTTGATGAAGACGAACTCCGCGTCCCCCGGGATGCCCGACTGGAAGTCGGAGACGTCATAACCCTTCGCGTATGCCATCAGGATGCTCCCCCTTTGCGCCGATGGCAGCCACGGCCGACCGGCCCCGTACCCCAGGGCGCGCGACACCGGCCAGGGCGTCATGTTCACTCCACATGAGAACTGACTGAGCGTCAACTCGCTTTATTCGAAAGTGTTCTGTGGGTTCTGCGGGCTTTCTGCGGTGGTCTCGTTCGGCAGGCCCGTGCCGCTGGCACATCCGCCGGACGGCGCGCCGTGGCGAGCGTGTTCGGGGGTCCTGTCCCGTGGTCGGGGGGCATGGTCGGGCCCGCCGGGGCGGCGCCCCGGCCGAGGGCGGCCGAGTGGATGTGCGCTCCAGCGCCCGGGCGCGGCCGGGGCGCGGCGGGCGGCCCGCCGCGTACCTCCTGGCGGGTACTCCAGCCGGACTTCTCCGTTCCCGCTGGTCAACGGCCCGGGAGTGGGGAGTGCGGCCGGGTGGGAGCGGATTGCGGGGCGGTCTTGGCCGCCCCGTGCCGCCAGCGGATGGCCCCTGCGCATGTCGTGGCAGCGGCGCGGGCGGTCGGCACCCGCGAACGATGCGGCAGGGTCCGCGACGGCCGGCGAGCCCATCGCGCTCCCGGCCGGACTGCGAGCCGGGCCGGGAGCCGGTGGAGCGGGCGATGGGCGGTACGGAAGCCGGGAAATGCGCCGGCGTCAGGAGTCGGCGCAGGCCTTCCCTATGTCGCCGGCGGCGTCGGTGATCGGCTTGAAGTCGGGCTGTTTGCCCTTGGAGACCTGGTCGATCGCGTTGTTGACGGCCTTGGCCAGCCGGTCGGCCGCGGGGTCGATCTTGTCCCCGCCGTCCTGGCGGATCTTCTTGGCGTCGTCGGCGACCTTCCGCAAGGCCTCCACGGTGTGGTTGCGGCGGTTCTCGTCGGTGATTTGCCCCACGTTGATCGCCGAATCGGCGAGGTCCTGGACGTCGCCGGTGAGGCTGATCGCCCGCTTTCCGCAGTCCAGGGCCTTGTCGGCGTCGCACGCGGTGAACAGTGGGGCTGCGAGGAGCAGCGCGAGCGTGGTGGCGGCCAATCGGTACGGCTTCCTTGTCATGTCTCTATCCCTCCCGCCGTATCAACGCCGTTCCGCCGCGCGGAGGTTCCGGAAGACCAGGTGAACCGTTGGGAAAGTCTTTGCCCTGCCGTAAAAGCTGATGTTCCGCCATGTGAGGGAAGACCTGCGAGCGTTCACCCCACGGACGCCGTGCGGGGGGTGAACGCCTCTCCCGGCCCTACCGGTTGGCGGACCCGGACAGCTCGCGCACCAGGCGGGCGATGGTCGGGGCGGCCACGGCGTGGGCGTCGGCCGCCCGCAGCACGGCGCCGCCGATGGCGTCCAGCTCGGTCGCCCGGCCGGCCTCCACGTCGCGCTGCATCGAGGACTTCATCGCCGCGGGGAGGCGGTCGAAGGAGGTGAGCAGTGCCTGCGCGTCCGCCGGCGCGCCGACCGCCCGGGTGACGGCGGTGATCTCGTCCAGCACCGCGAGGAGTTCGGCCCGGTGCTCGGTGCGCACGGCGCCGATCCCGCTCGCGTGGCGGGTGGTGAGCAGGGCGAACGGGGCGAGGAAGGAGAGCTTGCCCCACAGCATCGCCGTCTCGTCCTCGCGCAGCGTGACGTCCAGCCCGGTGTGGCGCAGCCGTTCGGCGAACCCGGCCACGGGGGAGTCCGGTTCGGCGGTCGCGCCGAGCTCGACGGCGGCGAACGGACTGGTGTGCTCGATCCTCCCGGGTGCCGTCCGGGTGGTCTCGACCCGGATCGTGCCGGCCACCACGCGCCCGGCCGGGTAGCGTTCGCGCAGCAGCGCCATGTGGTCCAGGCCGTTCAGCAGCGGCACCACGATCCCGGTGCCGAGCACCCCTGGGGGCATCCGGTCGAGGGCGGCGGCCAGCGCCGTCTCCTTGACCGTCACGAAGGCCGCGTCGACCGGCTCGCGCAGCTCGGTCGCGGCCTCGACCCGGGCGGTGAACTCGCCGAACCGGCCGCTGCGGACGTGCAGTCCGTCCCGCCGGACGGCGGCCGCGGTCTCCTCGCCGGCGAGGCAGACGACCCGGTGGCCGTCGCGGGCGAGCAGCCCGCCGATCAGTCCGCCGACACCGCCCGGCCCGAGGACGGCGACGGTCAGAGGGGTGGTGGTCATGGTGACTCCCGTGGGTGGGGGTGGGGGTGGGTGGGGGAGGGAGGGGGAGGCGGAGGGGCGGGCCCGGCTACGACGCCTCCCAGAAGAACCGGCCCTCCAGGCCGTCCGGGCTGAGGAAGCCGAAGCCGTTGCCGTAACCGAAGTTGAGGAAGTACGGATCGCCCTCGTCCGGGGCGTCAGCGAGGGCGAAGAGGTACTGCCAGGGCGCCGGGACCCGGGCCCGGCCGTTCGCGTAGGACGGGTCTCCGCCGAGGTGGTCGTGCACGTGGTCGCCGTCCGGGAAGGGCACCTCGGGGCCTTCGTCGCGCCGGAACCGCTGGAAGGCGGCCCGCTGGTCCATCGCCCGGTCGACGTCGTCCGACAGCGGCACCACGTCCAGGTGGTACTCGACCGGGGTCCGCTCGCCGTCGGCTTCGCAGCGCCAGAGCGTGCGGCCCCGGGTGCCGGGCGGGCCGATCACGGCGAACGGCGGGATGCGCCCGCCCGGCTGGACGAGCAACAGGCCGTCGCCCCGCTCCGGGTCGAGGCCGCCCATGATCTCGTCCTCCTCCTCCAGGAAGAGGTACGCCAGCCGGGCGGGCTCGCCCGGGACGGGGAACTGCCCGATGAACACCAGCGGTTCGCCGGTGGTGGGGGCGAGCGGCCAGGTGGGCTCGGCCAGCCAGCACGGCTCGCCGCCGAGCTTGGGGACCGGTGCGGTGATCGGCCGCTCGGCCGGGCGCGGGGACAGCCGGCGGCGGGGCAGGTAGGCGGCGTCGTGCGGACCGGTGGCGGTGCCGGTCGGGAAGGGGATCATGCGGCGGCCTCGATGGGTGCGTCGTGCCCGGTGGGTGCGGCTTGTTCGGTCGGTGCGTCGTGCTCGGAGGGGGCGGAGCGGGGGCGGGAGCCGGAGGAGAACGGCTCCTTTGGTGCGGCTCGCTGCCCGGGGCGGGCAGCCGGAGGCCGCGGCCGGGCAGCAGGTCGATGGTCACCGGATCATGATTCCCCGTCGGGCGGATTCGACGGGAGGCGGGGTGGGGACGGGTGGACGAGGGGAGGGCGCGCCGGACCGTGGCGGGGCCCGCCGGGGCGTCCGTCCCCGCCCTGCGGGACGGCTCGAAGGACCGCCTGCGGGCGGCGGTCGCGGTCGAACCGTTCGGGCCGCCGACCGCGCCGCAGCACGGGACGGCCACCGGGCGGGAGCGCTCCGGAGCCGGCCCCGGCAGTGCCGCGACCGGCCCGAGGGGGCGTAGCACCACCTGCGGGGTTCGGTTTTCCGAACCCCGGATTCGGGTGCCAGCACAATCGATCTCCCGGCCCCGGACGCCCACGATGGAGGGCATGAACGGGATGACGACAGCCGCCACCACGGCGGCGAACGACGGGACGACGGGCGCGGCCCTGAGCGCGGTCGGGCTGCACCGGGAGTACGGGCGCGGCGCGGCGGCCGTGCGGGCGCTGCGCGGGGTGTCGGTGGGCTTCGCGCCGGGGACGTTCACGGCGGTGATGGGGCCGTCGGGATCCGGCAAGACCACCCTGCTGCACTGCCTGGCCGGGATGGACCGCCCTACCAGGGGCACCGTGCGGTGGGGCGACACCGAGGTGTCCGGGCTGCCCGAACGGCGGCTGGCGGAGCTGCGCCGCACCCGGGTGGGGTTCGTGTTCCAGGCCTTCAACCTGATGCCCGCGATGACGGTCGCGCAGAACGTCGAGCTGCCCGGGCGGCTGGCCGGGCGGCCGCCGGAGCGGGGCGGGGTGCGGGAGGCGCTGGCCCGGGTCGGGCTGGCCGGGCGCGAGCGGCACCGGCCCGGGCAGCTGTCGGGCGGTCAGCAGCAGCGGGTGGCGATAGCCCGGGCCCTGGTCTCCCGGCCGGAGGTGCTGTTCGCCGACGAGCCGACCGGCGCACTGGACCGCGCCACCGGGCAGGAGGTCCTCGGCCTGCTGCGCGCGGGCGTCGACGTCGACGGACAGACCTGTGTGATGGTCACCCACGACCCGGTCGCCGCCGGGTACGCGGACCGGGTGCTGCTGCTCGCCGACGGCCTGCTGGTGGACGAGCTGATCAGGCCGACGGCCGCGCAGGTCGGCGAGCGGCTGAGCCGGTTGGGCGGGTGAGCGCCGTGAGCAGTCCCGTGCTGAGCCTCTCGGCGGGGCAGATCCGCCGCCGTCCGGCCTCCTTCGCCGGGCTGGGAACGGCGCTGTTCCTGGCGGTGGCGGCGGTGACGCTGTTCGGGTCGCTGGTCGCCGCGCAGGTCACGGCACCGGCCGCGGTGTCGCGGACGACGGTGTCCGGGCCGGGCCTGGTGCTGATCGCCGGTGCGTTCGGCGAGATCGCCGTCCTGGTCGCGCTGTTCGTCGTGGTCAACGCGCTCGGCTTCACGCTGCGCCAGCAGCACCGGGAGCTGGCGCTGCTGCGCACCGTCGCGGCGACGCCCCGTCAGGCCCGCCGGGTGGTGCGCGCGCAGGTGGTGGCGACGGCCCTGCTGGTGGCCGTGCCGGGCGGCCTGGCGGGTTTCCTCGCGGCCCGGGCGTTCCTCGCCGCGCTCCAGCGGCGCGGCATGGCGGCACCCGGGCTCCGCATACCCGGGGCGCCGGTGCCGGCGCTGGTCGGGTTCGGGGTGGCCCTGCTGGTCGGCCTGGCGGCCACCGCGGTCGCGGCCCGCCGGATCACCCGGCCCGCCCCGGCCGTCGCGCTGACCGAGGGCGCGGGCGGGCCGCGGCGGACGGGCGCGCTGCGGGTGCTCGCCGGGGTGGCGGTGCTCGCCGGCGGCGGGTTGCTGCTGCGACTGGCCGCGAGTCGGCCGGCCGGAGAGCTGGACAAGGCGGGGCAGGCCGCGCTGCTCGGCTCGCTGGTGCTGCTGATCGCGGTCGGACTGCTGGGGCCGGTGGCGGCGAAGGGCCTGGCGGTCGTGCTCGGCGCCCCGGTGCGGGCGCTCGTGCCCAGGGCGGGCTGGCTGGCGGACGCCAACCTCCGCGGCTACGCGGCCCGGCTCTCCTCGGCCGTGGTGCCGGTCGCGCTGCTGGTCGGGCTCTGTGGCACCATGCTGACCCTGACCAGCACCGCGGAGCACGTGGCCCGGGCGACGGGTGCAGCGACCAGCGTCACCAAGGAGAGCGACATCTGGCTGCGCGAGATGGAGCTCGGACTGCTGGTCTGCTTCGCGGCGGTCTCCACGGTCAACACCCTGGTGGCGCTGACCGCCGAGCGGCGCCGGGAGTTCGCGCTGCTGCGCCTGGTCGGGGCGACGCGGCGGCAGCTGTTGCGGATGCTCTCCGTGGAGGCGGCCCTGACCACGGCGATCGGGGTGCTTCTCGGTGCGGCGGTGGCGGCTGCGGCCTCGGGGGCGTTCAGCCTGGCGGTGACGGGCTCGGTGGTCCCGGTGGTGCCGGGCGCGGCCTGCGCCCGGGTGATGCTGGGAGCGGCGGTGCTCACGGTACCGGGGATCGTGGGCACGGGGCTGTGGGCGGTCGGCGGCTCGGCGGTGGCGTCGACGGGCGGGGAACGGCGATGAGACGGGGGAGGTCGAGGCGGGCGTCGACGGTGGGCGGGCTGCCGGGTCGGTGCCGTGGTGGTCCGCGGGGCCGTCCGGACGGAGGGACAGGTGGGTGCGATGGCTCCGGAGGTGGCTGGTGGATGCCGGAGGCCGGTCGGAGGTGAACGGTGAGGTGGACGGTGGCTGAGCGGCGGCGGTACCGGTCGGTGAGCGGCGGCGAACTGGCCTTCTCGGTGCTCGGGTTGCCGCTCGGGGTGCTCGGCGGGGCGTACGCCGTCGCGGTCCTCTACGCCGGGGCGCTGCTCTCGCTCACCGTGTTGGGCCTGCCGTTCGTGGTCGCCGCGCTGCTCGGGGCGAGGCGGCTCGGCGGGCTGCACCGGTGGCTGGTCGGGCGGCTGCTCCGGGAGGAGGTGCCCGCGCCGCCGCCGTTGCCGCGCCCGTCCGGGGTGTTCGCCCGGGGCCGGGCGGTGCTGACCGACCCGGTGGCCTGGCGCACGCTGCTCTACCTCCTGCTGCGGCTGCCGCTGGGCGTGCTCGGGTTCCTCGCCGTGGTCGTGCTGCCGCTCGGCAGCGTCTGGCTGGTGGGCTTCCCGCTCTGGGTGCGGATGATGGAGCCGGGCCCGCGGTCGATCGGCCTGCTGGACCTGGGAGCGGTCCCGGTCGGCCTCGCGGTGCTGGTCGTCCTCCCCGCCGCGGTGCGCGCCCTCGGCGGAGCGGACCGCGCGCTCGCCCGCGCCCTGCTCGGGCCGGCGCGCTCGCAGCAGCGGGTGCGTCAGCTGGAGAATGCCCGCGCCACCCTGCTGGCCGAGAACACCGACCGGCTGCGGCGCCTGGAACGCGACCTGCACGACGGCACCCAGGCACAGCTGGTCGCGCTCGCCATCACCCTGTCACTCGCCGACGACGTCCTGGCGGAGGGCGTTCCCTCCGCGGGCGGACCGGCCGGGGGTGTTCCCTCCGCGGACGGACCGGCCGGGGGTGTTCCCTCCGCGGACGGACCGGCCGGCTCGTGCGGGCCCGACCTCGGGCGGCTGCGCACCCTGGTCGACCGGGCCCGTGGGCAGACCGACGACACCATCGCCGGCCTGCGCCGGCTGACCCAGGGCATCCACCCGGTGGCACTGGACGGCGGGTTGGCCCAGGCCCTGCCGGGGCTGACCGCCACCTCTCCGGTGCCGGTCGACGTCCGGCTGGACCTGCGGGAGCGTCCGGAGGAGGTGGTCGAGCGGGCCGTCTACTTCTGCGCGGCCGAGCTGTTGACCAACGTGGCCAAGCACAGCGACGCGCGGTCGGCGGAGCTGACCGTGACCGCGGCCGACGGGAGGGTCCGGCTGACCGTCCGCGACGACGGGCGCGGCGGCGCCGCGATCGGCGCGGGCACCGGCCTGGCCGGCCTGGCCGAGCGGCTCGCGGCGGTGGACGGGACGCTGCGGGTGGACAGCCCGCCCGGCGGGCCGACGGTGGTCGGCGCCGAGCTGCCCGGCCGGCTCTGACGGGGGCACGGTCATTGCCTTCAGGGCCGTTGCCTTCAGGGCCATCGCGTTCGGGGCCGCCGGTCTCGGGGTTGCCGACCTTGGGGTGTCGCCGTTCCGGGTCCGTCGACTCAGGAGGCGCCGCTCTCCGCGAGGTAGGCGAGCACGGCCTTGACCCGCCGGTTGTCGGCGTCGGTCGCGGGCAGGTCGAACTTGCCGAACACGGCGGCCACGTGCTTCTCCACCGCTCGCTCCGAGACCGTCAGCAGCGTGGCGATCGAGCGGTTGGAGTGCCCCTGCGCCATCAGCTCCAGCACCTCCCGCTCGCGCGGGGTGAGCGCGTCCACCCGGCTGCGCCGCCCGCCGTGCATCAGGCCGTTGACGATCTCCGGGTCGAGGGCCGTGCCGCCCGCGGCGACCCGGTGCAGGGCGTCCACGAACTCGGAGGTCCGGGCCACCCGCTCCTTGAGCAGGTAGCCGATGCCCGCTGCGCCGGCCGCCAGCAGCCGGGCCGCCCAGACGGTCTCGACGTGCTGGGAGAAGACCAGGATGCCGACCTCGGGCAGGGCGGCCCGGATCTCCACCGCGGCCCGGATGCCCTCGTCGGTGTGGGTGGGCGGCATCCGGATGTCCACCACGGCCACGTCGGGCCGGTGCTCGGTGACGGCGGCCACCAGCTCGGGCGCCGTACCGGCGGTGGCGACCACCGCGCACCCACGGGCGATGAGGAGTTCGACCATGCCGTCCCGGAGGATCACCGAATCCTCGGCGAGGACGACGCGGAGCTGATTGTCGATCATGCCGTCATTATCCGGCCCGCCGTTCCCGGGAAATCCTTCAGTCCAGACTGGACAGTCCAGACTGATGAAATTACCGTGGAGCCATGACCGAGAAGCGAACCGGCCCCCAGGCCGCCGCGGCCCGAAAAGTCCCCGCCGAGGCCGTGGCGCCCGACACCGCGGCACTGGCCGCCCGCGAGCTGCGCGCCGTCTTCAGCCGGCTGCGCCGCACCCTGCGGGAGGCGAGCGGGACCAGCGACCTGACCCCCTCCCAGACCGCCGTGCTCAGTCGGCTGATCAACGACGGTCCGGCCTCCGCGAGCGCGCTGGCCGCCGCCGAGCGGGTCCGTCCCCAGTCGATGGCCGCCACTCTCGCCGTGCTCGAACAGCACGGACTGGTCGGTCGCCGCCCGGACCCCGAGGATGGTCGCCGCCAAGTGGTCAGCCTCACCGAGGCGGGCCTGGCCCACGTCGCGGACAGCCGCCAGGCCCGTCAGGAGTGGCTGACCCGGGCCATGGCGGAGCACTACACCGAGGCCGAGCGCGCCACCGTACTGGAGGCACTGGCCCTGATGGACCGGCTGAACCGGTGATGGCCGGTCCGTCCGCCCTGCTGGCCCGGCTCCGGTCCCGCCGCCAACTGCCCGCTCCGGAGGGCGGGTTCAACCGCCGGCTGATCGCACCGATGGTGCTCGGATCGATGCTCAACCCGATCAACTCGTCGATGATCGCGGTGGCCCTGGTGCCCGTGGGCGCCGCCTTCGGCGCGCCGCCCGCCGAGACGGCCTGGCTGGTCACCGCGCTCTACCTGGCCACCGCCGTCGGCCAGCCGGTGATCGGGAGACTCGTGGACACCCACGGGCCGCGCCGGCTCTACCTCGCCGGGACGGCCCTGGTCGGCCTCGCCGGACTGCTCGGCGCTTTCGCCCCGACGCTTGGACTGCTGATCGCCGCCCGGGTGCTGCTCGGCCTGGGCACCTCCGCGGCCTATCCGGCCGCGATGCACCTGACCCGTACCGAGGCCGAGCGGACCGGGCAGTCCAGCCCCACCGGGGTGCTGACGCTGCTGGCCGTCGCCAACCAGACCGTCGCGGTGGTCGGCCCCACCCTGGGCGGTCTGCTGATCGGCGCGAGCGGCTGGCGGACGGTCTTCGCCGTCAACGTCCCGCTGTCACTGGCCTGTCTGGCGCTCGGCGTGGCCCGGCTGCCCGTCGCCGACCGCCGCTCCGGCCGTCCGGACCGAGGTGACGGGTCCGACGGCAGAGACGCGTCCGGCCACTGCGACCACCGCGACCGCGCCGACCACCGCGACCGCGGCGACCACCGCGACCGTCCGGAGCGCCTCGACCACGCCGGGATCGCGCTGTTCGCGGTCCTGCTGCTCGCCCTGATGCTGTTCCTGATGCGGCCCGACCCGGCGCGCTGGTACCTGCCGGTGCTCGCCGTCCTGGCGGCCGTCGCCTTCGCCGTCCGCGAGCGGCGGGCCCGTGCCCCCTTCATCGACCTGCGGTCGCTCGCCGGCAACCGCCCGCTGATCGCCACCTACCTGCGCCAGGTCCTCGGCTGCACCTCCGTCTACGCCTTCCTCTACGGCTACACCCAGTGGCTGGAGGAGGGGCGCGGCCTGTCGGCGGCCTCCGCCGGACTGGTGCTGCTGCCGCTGTCGCTGACCGCGCTCACGGCCGCCGGGGTCACCGGCCGCAGTCCGGGTGTGCGCGGCAAGCTGCTGGTCGGCTCCGTCTGCCAGATCGCGGCCTGTGCCGCCCTGCTGTCGGTGCACGCGAGCAGTCCGGGTGCTCTGCTGATCGCGGTCGGTGTGCTGGCGGGCGTCTCGCAGGGGCTGATCGGGCTCGGCACCCAGACCGCCCTCTACCATCAGGCGGACCCGGCCGCCATCGCCTCGGCGGCCGGGCTGCTGCGCACCTTCATGTACCTCGGCGCGATGGCGGCCTCGGCCGCGAACGCCGCCTTCTTCCCGCACGGTGCCACCACGGGCGGGCTGCACCGCCTCGCGCTGTTCATGCTCGGCGGCGCGGCCCTGCTCTTCCTCCTCACCGTGTCCGACCGTTCGCTCGGCCGGCTGGGACGTGCTGTGCGGACCAGGGGATGACGGATGATCAGCTCTCCTCCACCGGGGTTCCGCGCCAGGCGTGGAGGCCCGGGGCGAGCTCGACCACCTCGGCCGGATAGGCCTCCCGGACGAGCTTGAGCAGCGCGCGCTGCTCGTCCAGCCAGTTCGGTGCGGGGGAGAGGACGACCCGGAGCGTGACGCCCGATTCCTCCGCGTCCGAGACGGTCACCCAGAGCCCGCCCGGCCGCGCGGGCTCGATCCGCAGTTCCGGGCCGTGCTCCTCGTCCAGCCAGCGGACCGCGGCGCCGCGCCCGAGCCGCTCCAAAGCGGTTTCCCACTGGGTGAGATGGCGGTCGGTCACCAGCGTGACGAACTGCCCGCGCACCGAGTCGGCGGTGACGGTGATCTCGCAGTCCAGCCAGTCGTGTCCGAGCAGGGAGCCCGGTGCGTGCCGTCCGAGCACCCGTACCCGGACGTTCCGGCCGCCGGTCCGCCCGTCGCGGCCGGGGGCGTCGTCGGTTCCGGGGCGGTCGGTCAGTCTTATCAACTCGTTCTGCTGCGAAGCGACTTCGCTCACGGCTTGCTCCTGTTGGCAGCGGATCAGGGGCTGACATCCTTGCGCAGGTGTTCGCCCCGGTGCCAGCCCGGAATCGGGATGTTCCGGTCGTCGCCGGCGGGCGGGAAACGCCCTGTGCCAGGGGGCGCCGCCCCGGCAAGCGTCGTCGGCACGCGGACGGCCCGCCGGACCGGGAGGGTCGGGCGGGCCGTCCGCTTGGCGGGGTGGAGGGTGCGTCCGGTGGTGCGGCGGGTGTGGACCGCTGCTCGGGCCGTACCGGCTGCCCGGTCGGTGCGGCGGCGGCCGTCGGGTCAGCGGTGGTCCGGGTGGCCGGTAAGCACGGTGGTGAAGATCGGCTCGCCGTGCTGGTGGCCGGTCACGGTGGTGGTGAGGCTGTCCGGTTCCTCGCCGGGGGTGTGCCGGGCGGTGATCGTGGTGGGCGCGTCGTGCTCGGCGTACCGGTGGAAGGTGGTGGCCGCGGCGGCCGGGGTGACGGTGACCGGGCTGCTCAGGGCGTTGGCCGCCTGCCGGGCCGCCTCCAGCAGCACCATGCCGGGGATGTGATCGTTGGCGTGGTCGAAGAGGATCGGGTGCCGGAAGTCGGGAGTGAGGTGCCAGCTGTTGGGGGCGTCGGCCGGGGTCAGGACGACGTCGCTCGGGCGGAGTCGGCCGACCCGGGCCGGCGGGAGCGGCTCGGCGGTCACGGTCGGCGCCGCGGGGTGTTCGGCGTCCTGGCGCCCCCGGCGCAGCCGCTGGTAGGTGGAGTCCGGGACGGTGGTGAACCGGGCGTACCCGGTGGCGGCGAGCTGAGCGCCCCGTCGGACGACGGTTTCCAGCGTGAAGTCGACCGTGGTGCCGGAGCGGCGCGGCTGGGCGAGGAGCTGGATCTCCAGGGTGAGGTCGGTCGGTGCCGCTCCGATCGGCAACTGCCGCGGCTGAGTGGTGTAGTCGAGGTTCCACATCATGAACTTGTGGTCGAGCGGTACGCCGAACCGGGTGTGGGCGAGGTAGAGGCCGGCCTGGCGGATCGTTTCAGCTGCTTGCATCGGGTCGTGCCGGGTGCCGTCCGGCGTGCAGAAGAAGGTGTGCGCCCGCGGCCACTGCGCGGTGACGGCGAAGGCGGTGTCGGTCAGCTGGTCGCTGCCGGTGATGAAGACCTCGGCGTGGCAGGCCCGGTGCACGTACTCCTTGGCGACGGTGCTGGTCAGGCGAGGCGCCGGGGCCGCTGCTGCGGCCGGGCCGGGGATCGTCCGGGAGGCCGGGCCGGTGGCGAGGGCGGAGGCGGGCGTGCGGAAGGCGAGCAGAGTCATGGGGAGCGCTCCGAAAGGCCGTGATGGGCGGGGTGGGCTGCTCAGGGCTCGTAAGATACGTACCTACCGGTTTGGTTTTCAAGGAGCCAGAACAAAGGTTCGTCGGCGGCCGAGCGTGTTCGGTCGGGCACGGTGGGTGTGTGTCGGTCACCGCCCCGAGATCAGGTTCACCGGGCGGACCTGCTTGACCTGTGGGAATGTCGATGGCCAAAGTTGTCAGGTCCATTGCCATGACTGGATCGTTCGTCGTCCCCCCGGGCACAAGTGGGAGCTGTTGCTCCGGATATGGGGGCTCGCGGCGAGATATCGGCCATCTGTTCGCCCCATACCGTCCACGCGGTTTTAGTCCGCTCGAGGACGGCCCTATGTGACCTGGGATGCAGCGACCCCCGTCGACCGCGGCGGGTAAGATACGGGGTGTTTGGTTTTGTTTGCCGAGCGTTTCGGGTGGGGTGGTTGCGGTGGTGCGACAGGAGCGGGCGGTCCGGACGCGTCGGCTGATCCTGGAGGCGGCGGCGTCGGTCTTCGACGAGTACGGGTACGAGGGGGCGACGATCGGCGAGGTCGTGGCCCGCGCCGGGGTGACCCGCGGCGCGGTGTACTTCCACTTCGCCTCCAAGCGGGAGCTCGCCCAGGGGGTCGTGGAGGAGCAGTTCGGCCGGGACGAGATCCCCGAACGGCAGTGCAAGCTCCAGGAGTTCGTGGACCTCGGGATGGTGGTCGCCCACCTCATGCCGCGCGACCCGGTCCTGAGCGCGGGCGCGCGGCTCTCCCTCGGCCAGGACGTGTTCGGAGACTTCAGTGGCGGCGCGGCGCCCGGCTGGATCCAGCGGGCCGAGAGCGTGCTGGAAACGGCGGGCCGGCGCGGTGAGCTGCTGCCCCAGGTGGTGCCCGCCGAGACGGCCTGGCTGGTCACCGGGGCCTGGACGGGGGTGCAGATCCAGTCGCAGAAGATGTCCGGCCGGGCGGATCTGGAGCGCCGCATCTCCGCGCTGTACCAGCATGTGATGCCCAGTATCGCGGTGCCCGGGGTGCTGGCCACGCTCGACCTCGCGGTGGACCGGGGCGCCCGGGTGGTCGCGGAGCTCGCGGCGGCCCGGGTGGCGGAGTCCGGCCCGGCCGGGGCGGAAGGGGCGGGTGCGGCCGGCGTCGGACCGGCCTGATTCGGGCGCTCGGGGTGGCCCGGGTGGTCCGTGCGGGCCTCGTTCGAAGCGGTTCGAGGCCGGACGGGCGGTCCGGCGTCCGGTTCCAGTGGGGATTGCTCCGCCCAAAAACAAACAGCGCGTTCGGTTTTGTATTGACAAACCGTCTGTCCTGTTTTTGGATGGGCGTCGGGTGCTCGACCGACCTTCCAGCGGACCTGCGTGGACGGTGAGCAGCGGAGCACCCGCCCGGCCGGCGGCCGTCGGGGCCGCCGATCCGTCTGGATATGGGGTGGTCGTCGTGGAGATCCGGGTGCTGGGGTCCTTGGGGGTCCGACTGTGCGGGGCGTCGGTGGTGCCGTCGGCGCCGAAGCCGCGGCAGGTGCTCGCCCTGCTGGCGTTACGGGCCGACCAGGTCGTACCGGCGGGAGTCCTCGCCGAGGAGCTGTGGTCCGGCCGCCCGCCACGCAGTGCCCGCACCACCGTGCAGACCTACGTGCTCCAACTGCGCGACCTCATCGACCGGGCGCTCGCCCAGGGCGACGGCGGCCCGGGGGCCTCCTGCGCGAAGGACGTCCTGGTCACCTCGGCCGGCGGCTACATGCTGAACAGTGGCGGCGGACTGGTCGACCTCCAGGAGTTCGACCGCCTCGCCGGGCACGGCTACCGCGCCATGGACGGGGGCGACTTCCCGCTCGCCGCCCGCCAGTTGGCCGATGCGCTCGCGCTGTGGCGCGGCCCGGCCTTCGCCGACGTCCCGGTCGGCGGCCAACTCGCCGTCGAGACCAGACGGTTGGAGGAGATCAGGCTCTGCGCACTGGACCAGCGGATCGAGGCCGACCTGCGACTCGGCCGGCACCGGGTGCTGCTCGCCGAACTCACCGTCCTGATCGACCGCTACCGCACCCACGAGAGCCTGCACGGCCAGTACATGATCGCGTTGCACCGCTCCGGCCGGCGGGGCGAGGCGCTCGAGGCCTACCAGCGCCTGCGGAACACCCTGGTGAGGGAGTTGGGCATGGAGCCGTCCGCGGCGCTGCGGCGGCTCCAGCGCTCCATCCTGCTCGCCGGCCCCGAGCGCGCGGACCAGGAGCAGCCGGGCGCGCTCGCGGACGGCGCCGGCGCCCGCACCGCCCGGCTCACCCGGGTCGGCTGAGCCGGGCCGGTCGGGCCGGGTCGGCCGACCGGGGCGCGGCGCCGGCGTCCGGTGGGGGCGGGCAGGGGCGGACGGCGACGGGCCCGGGGGCTATTCGGCGAGCACGCCGGTGTTCTGGCAGGCGTGCAGCAGCCACCGACCGTCGTCCTGCCTGGTCATGACGTACAGCGGTGCGCCCTCCGAGTCCCCCTCCGGCGACCGGTAGACCTGGCGGACCTTGACGGCGGCCACATCGGGGCGAAGGAACTGGATGTGCACCGGCTCGTACGTGACGTCGCCGTCCCAGGTCGCGGCGGGCAGCACAGCACGGGTGAACTCGGCGATCGTGTCCAGGCCGAGGAGGACCTTGCCGTGCGCGGTGGTCCAGATCGCCTCGGGGTGGAACAGCGCGAGGAATGCGTCCGGGTCTTTGGCGCGCTGGGCGCGTTCGACGGCGGCCACGACCCGTTCGATGGCCTGGATGTCCGCCTCGTGGGCGGCCTGTGCGTTGGCTGCTGCTTCGGTGTTCATGTGGATCACTCTGGTACCTCAAGTGGCCTTGAGGTCAAGCCGGTCGGGGCGTTCCGGTGCGCAGCCCCAGGTAGTCGTCGAGGCGGGCGGAGGCGGTGAGCATCGCCAGGCCCCGGGTGGTGAGGCGCTGCTGCCAGCCGTCCAGGGCGGCGGCGAGCTCGCCGGTGCCGCCCGCGGTACGGATCTGCCGCAGCACGGTGGCGATGTGGTCCAGCAGGTAGCCGCCCCGGCGGAGCAGGTGAGCGAGTTCGGCGTCCCGGACGTCGGCGGGGAGATAGCGGCGGTGGCCGGTGGCGCGGTCCCGGGCCGGGGTGAGGATGCCGGCGGCCTCCCAGGCCCGCAGGGTCGCGGGGGTGACGCCGAGCCGGTGTGCGACCTCGCCGACGGAGCGGGGGCCGGGTGGTGCGGGGAGCCCGGTTCCGGCGGCGGCGCCGGTCAAGTGGCCGACGGCCTCGCGGACGGCGGCGAGGGTCTCCCGGTCGCGCAGCAACTGGGCGTGGCCCCGGTCGAGTTCGGTGAGGGCGTCGCCGATCCGGTCGGCGTGGACGGCGGTCATGACCGAGCCCGCCGTCGCGTACCCGTACGCCGGGACGAGGGCGAGGTAGGTGCGAAGGGCGGCGGCGTGCAGCTCGGTGTAGATCCGGTATCCGGTGGGCGTGCGTTCGGCGGGCGGGAGGCAGCCGTCGCGCTCGTAGTTGCGGATCGCCTGGGTCGAGATGCCGTGCTCGCGCGCGAGATCGGAGGGTCGCATGGTCGTCCGGTCGTCTCCCGTTCCGGGCTGGTGGGGTGAGGTGGGGCCGGGTGGGGCGGGGGTGTTCGAAGTCGATCGATGGTTGGGGAATGTTTGAGGCTTTCGGCGGCGGCCGGGCGGCGGAAGCGGGAAAAGTCTCAACCGTTCCTTCAAGGATACGCTTGAGGTCCATGAACCAGGACGTGTATGACTTCATCACCCCCGCGTGCGAGCTTCTGGGGCTGGGCGAGCCGACGCACCAGGAGCCGGCGTTCGGGCTGGTCCGCAACGAGCTGTTCGCCGGGCTGGTCGACCGGGGCTTCCGTTCGATCGCCCTGGAGACCGACCGGGTGGCCGCCCTCGCCGTGGACGCCTACGTCCGGGAGGGTGTCGGCACTCTCGAATCCGCGATGCGGAAGGGCTTCACGCACGGCTTCGGGGAACTCGCCCCCAACCGCCGACTCGTCGCCTGGATGCGGGAGTTCAACCGGCAGCGGCCGTCCGGGGAGCGGCTGGCCTTCCACGGCTTCGACATCCCGACCGAGAACACCAGCGCCCCCAGCCCGCGCCGCTACCTCGAACACGCCCGCGACTACCTGGGGCTCGACCTCGACGTCGCCGGCGTGGCGGGCGAGGACGAGCGCTGGAGCCGTACGGAGGCGGTGACGGACCCGGCCCAGTCGCCGGGCGACACCGCCGACGCCGCCCGGCTGCGCTGCCTCGCCGACGACCTTCTCGTCCAACTCCACATGCGGGCGCCGGAATTGATCGAATCGACCTCGCCGGCCGAGTGGTACGACGCCCGTGCCCGGCTGGCCGCCGGGATCGGACTGCTGCGCTACCACGCCCAGTCGGCGGTCCGGGGCCGCACCCCGAGCGCCCGGATCAGCGCCCTGCTCGGCGTGCGGGACGCGCTGATGGCGCAGAACCTCCTCGACATCCGCGAGATCGAGGCCCGGCGCGGACCGACCCTGCTCTTCGCCCACAACCGGCACGTGCAGCGGAACCCGAGCGCCTGGGCGCTGGGCGAGCTGGACTGCCGGTGGACCGGCGCGGGCCACACCGTCGGCGCGCTGCTGGGCGAGCGCTACGCCTTCGTCGCCGGGAGCCTGGGGCGCAGCGAGGCGCTCGGACTGGCCGAGCCGGCGCCGGGGACGTACGAGGCCCACCTGCGGGGACGCGGTGCGGCCTGGGAGTTGACGGACACCGCGCTGCCGGCCGACGCCCGCACCCGCACCGACACCGTCCCGCGGCAGGGCTACTTCCCGCTCGACCGGGAGGTGCTCGACGGCGCGGCCGCGCTGCTGCACATCGCCGACGGCGCGGCGGTGACGGCCGGAGCCTGAGCGGCCGCCGGCCCGGGGTAGGCCTGCCGCAGGTGGGCCACCAGGGCGGCGGTCGGCGGCGAGGAGGGCTGTCCGGTCGGCCAGGCGAGCGCGATCCGGACCCGGGGGACGGGGTCGGTCAGTGGACGCACCCGCAGACCGGGCAGTGGGCCCGGGTCCGGCAGCACGGCCACGCCCAGGCCGTGCGCGGCGAGCTCGGCCAACTGCGGTGGCGCGGCCGCCTCGACGCCGACCGTCGCCGCGACGCCGGCCTCGGCCAGGGCGCGCTCCAGTGCCGTGCGCAGGCCGGTGCCGCGCGGGGTGCTCACCAGGGCGTGTCCGGCGAGCGCCGCGACCGAGAGCGTGTCCCGGCCGGGGGCGGTAACACCGGCCCCGCTTCCCGAGTCCCCGGCGGAGCCCGCGCCCGGGACCGTGCCCGTACCCGTGCCCGTGCCCGTACCCGTACCCGTACCCGTGCTCGTGCCCGTACCCGTACCCGTGCTCGTGCTCGCGCCCGTACCCGTACCCGTGCTCGCGCCCGTACCCGTGCCCGAGCCGTGGACGGGCCCCGCGCCCGATCCCACGCCCGAGGCGGGCCCCGGCCCCGAGGCCTCCGCGAGTGGATGGTCCACCGGGCAGGCCGCGACCAGCGGGACCTCCAGCACCGTGTGCAGCGCCAGCCCGCTCAGCGACGGCCCGCCGCCGTCGCCCTCCCGCCCGCTCCCGGGGGTGGGCAGGCCGACGACGGCGAGGTCCAGCCGGCCGTCGCGCAGCGCGGAGAGCAGCCGCGCGGTGGTGTCCTCGGTGAGCGAGAAGTCGATGCCGGGGTGTTCCTGGCGGAACGCCGCGAGCGTGGTGGCGAGCCCCGGGAAGGTCCCCAGCTCGGACGGCGGGGTCATGGCCGCCCCGGCGACCATGCCCAGACGCACGTGTCCGCGCCGCAGCCCTCCGAACTCCTGGGCCGCGCGCCGGGCCGCGGCCGCGGAGGCGAGCGCGGCCCGGGCGTGCGGCAGCACCGCCTCGCCGATCGGGGTGAGCCGTACGGTGCGGCCCGAACGGTCGAGCAGCCGGTGGCCCAGTTCCCGTTCCAGCTGCCGGATCTGGGAGCTCACCCCGGGCTGGGTGAGGTGCAGCAGCTGCGCGGCCCGGGTGAAGCTGCCGTGCTGGGCGACGGTGACGAAGTACTGGAGCTGCCGCAGTTCCATAACTCCCGATCATAGGTGCCAGAACTTCCCGGTCTTGGACGGGTGTACGGTTCCGGCCGCAGGCTGGGCGCATGGAAACCGTGCCGCAGGACAAGGACACCGGGGTGCCGCAGTACCAGGACACCGGGCAGATCCACTGGATCCGCGAGCAGATCGCGGCCGAGCGCCGCGAGCTCGCCCGGGTGTTCGCCGACCTGGCCCCGGAGCAGTGGAGCTCGCCCTCGTTGTGCGATGGGTGGCGGATCCGCGAGGTGGCCGCGCACATGAGCACTGGCTTCCGGCACTCGACGGCGCGCACGCTCCTCGAACTCGCCCGCTCCGGCGGCAACGTCCACCGGATGGCCGACCGGATCGCCCGCCGCGACGCGGCCGCCATGACCGAGCGCGAACTCGCCGCCGCCATGGCCGACCACGCCGACCACCCCTGGCGCCCGCCGGTCGGCGGCCCGCTCGCGGCCCTCGCCCACGACGTCGTCCACGGCCTCGACATCACGGTGGCGCTCGGCCTGCCCGCCCGGCTGCCGGTGGCGCGGACGAAGGCCCTGCTGGCCGGTGTCTCACCCCGCGCGCTGCGGTTCTTCGGGGCCCGGCTGGACGGCGTCCGGCTGGTGGCGACGGACACCGCCTGGGCGTACGGCGACGGGTCGCTCACCGTGACGGGGCGGGCGGAGCACCTGCTGCTGCTCGCGTACGGGCGCCGGGTGCCGGAGGGCCTGCTGGCGGGGCCCGGCGCGGAACGCTTCACGGCGGACGCCGCGTAGCGGCGGGTTGGCGTACAGGCCCAGCCGGGGGTACCCCACCGGGAGAGGCCAACCGCCCTCAGGTTCGGGAGCGTCGCCGAACCGGACTTCCCCGGGCGGCCGTCGTGCGCGTTCCGGGGGCCCGTGACTACGATCGGAAGAAGTCCTTCCGGATGGTGGTGAGACGGAAGCCAGGTCGCCGATGGCCCCGAGGTCCGTGCAGTGGCCCCCGTACGTGCGGGTCGCGCCGTGGTTGCTGACCGCCGGCGGGCTGGTGTGGAACGCGCTGGACCCGACCGACTACTGGGGCGATCCGTTGCTGGCGGCGGCCGCCGTGCTGGCGGGCGCGCTGCTGGCGCTGCGGGACACCGTCGCGGTGGGGGTGGCCAACGTTCTCGGCATCCTGCTGCTGTCCACCCAGGACGGGTCGATCGGGACCGGGGCCGGCTTCCTGGAGCTGGCGAACACGGCGTTCGCGGCGCTGCTCGGGGTCGGGGTGAACCGGGTGGTGGCCCGGCACGGGCGGCGGCTGGCACGGGTGCGGTCGGTGGCCGAGGCGGCGCAGCGGGCGGTGCTGCCGGAGCCCCCCGCGGAGGTGGGGCGGCTGTCGGTCGCGGCCTGCTACCGGGCCGCCCAGGACGAGGCACTGATCGGGGGCGACGCGTACGCGCTGCAGGTCACCCCGTACGGCGTGCGCGGGCTGATCGCCGACGTGCGGGGCAAGGGGCTGCACGCGGTCGGGGCGGTCTCGGTGCTGCTGGGCGCCTTCCGCGAGGACTCCCACCGGCTGCCGGACCTGTCCGCGCTCGCGGACGCGCTGGAGGACTCGCTGCTGCGGGAGAGCGAGCGGATGAGCGAGGAACTGCGGCTGGAGGGGTTCATCACCGCGCTGCTGGTGGAGTTCCCGCCGGGGGAGGAGAGCGTGCGCACGCTCGACTGCGGGCACCCTGGCCCGTACCTGCTGAACCCGTACCCGCGGGGCGGGGGCGGGCCCCCGGTGCGCCGGTTGGACGCGGCGGATCCGGGGTTGCCGCTGGGGATGGGCGGACTGGGTGTGGCGCGCCCGGCGCCGGAGAGCCGGCCGTTCCCGGCCGGGTGGACGCTGCTGCTGGTGACCGACGGGGTCACCGAGGCCCGGGACACGGCGGGGGAGTTCTACGACCCGGTGCTCGGGCTGGCCCCGCTGGGGCCGTTCGCCGGGCCCGGCGAGGTGCTGGACGCGCTGGTGGCGGACGTCGAGCGGTGGACCGGTGGGCCCAGGGACGACGACATGGCGGTGCTGGCGATCACCCGCCGGGCGGAGGCGGAGTCGGCCGGCTGACGGGCGGCCGGCGGGCGGCCGGCGGTCGGTGGAACGGGCGGCGGAACAGGGGCGGCGAACCGGTGGGCGGAACAGGGGCGGGACGGGTGATGGGCCGGGTCGGGCGCGGATGGTCCGTGACCGTCCGGTCACCCTGTCTACGGCTCGCTACGGTCACGCCAGTATCACGATGAGATGACGGCCGGACTGCACTCCATGGAATCCGGCCAAGTTGAGCGTCTCCGTCCGGTGGCTGGAAAGACAGCGTCCGAATACCGGACAAGGAAATGGACGGACGGGCCCGGAGGCGGTCGGAGTGCCCGTCGGCCGGTGCCGCCTAGGCCGACGGACGCCGCGGGCGGCGTGACGGCGGGAGAAGCGGTCATAAGGAGCGCGCAAAGGCGGGCCGGGGGAGTGGCGGGATTCGGCCGACGTGCGTTCCGTCCGGAAACGGACCTGGTGCTTGCCCCGTGTCGAAGGGGTGACCGAGAGTCGCACCGATGAACGAGAAGCCCAGCCCCCGCCAGGCCCGTCTGCTCGGCCACCGTGACTTCCGGCTCCTGCTGACCGGAGCCGCGGCGGCCCAGACGGGCAGTCAGGTCACCCTGGTCGCCCTTCCCTTGGTGGCCGTGATCGTGCTCGACGCCACGCCGTTCGAGGTCGGTCTGCTGACCGCCGCCGAGACCGCCGCCTTCCTGCTCGTCGGCCTCCCCGCGGGCGCCTGGCTGGACCGGATGCGCAAGCTTCCGGTGCTGATCCGGGCCGACGTGGTGCGCTGCCTGGCCGTCGGGTCGATCCCGCCGGCCGCCGCCTTCGGGGTGCTGACCATGCCGCAGCTCTACCTGGTGGCGCTGGTCACCGGGGTGGCGACAGTCTTCTTCGACGTCGCCCACCAGTCCTTCCTGCCCGCCGTCCTGCCGCGCGAGCAGCTGGTCGGCGGCAACGGCGCCCTGGAGACGGTCCGTTCCTCGGCGCAGATCGCCGGGCCGGGCCTCGGCGGCGGGCTGGTCCAGCTGCTCGGGGCGCCGCTCGCCATCGTGGCCGACGCCTGCGGCTACCTCGTCTCCGCCCTGCTGCTCGTCCGGATCAAGGTCGACGAGCCGCGGCCGGAGCCCGAGCCGGGGCGCTCGCTGCGCGCCGAGGTCGGGGAGGGCGTGCGGTTCGTGCTCGGCCACCCGCTGCTGCGGGCGATCGCGACCGCCACCGCCACGTCCAACCTGTTCTCCGCCGTGCTGACCGCCGTGCAGACGGTGTTCTGGGTGCGGGTGCTCGACCTGTCGCCGGGAGCCATCGGCGTGCTGCTGTCGGTCTCCGCCGTCGGCGGACTGGCCGGCGCGCTGTGCG
The DNA here is from genome assembly GCF_053611565.1 of Kitasatospora sp. NPDC054795. Lineage (NCBI taxonomy): Bacteria > Bacillati > Actinomycetota > Actinomycetes > Kitasatosporales > Streptomycetaceae > Kitasatospora > Kitasatospora sp. NPDC054795. The sequence goes on along the minus strand of NZ_JBSHAP010000010.1, from coordinate 8,448 downwards.
CCGGGCAGCTCGCCCGGTGGATCGGACAGGCCCGGCTGATCTGGCTGTCCACGGTGGTGACGGCGCCGTTCGCGATGCTGTGGCCGCTGTCCGGAGGCGGTGCGGGCGTGGTGCTGTTCGGCCTGGCCTCCGGGGTGGTGCTGTTCGGCGCGGTGGCCTACAACGTCGCCCAGGTGAGCTTCCGGCAGAGCATCTGCCCGCCGGAGCTGCTCGGCCGGATGAACGCCACCATGCGGTTCCTGGTGTGGGGCACCCTGCCGATCGGCGCCCTGATCGGCGGCGTGGTCGCCGAGGCGGCCGGGCCGCGCACCGCGCTCTGGCTCTGCGCCGCCGGCTTCCTGCTGGTGCCGCTGCCGCTGCTGCTCTCCCCGCTGCGGCGGATGCGCGAGCTGCCGGGCCCCGACCGTACGGCCGGGCAGGACGCGGACGCAGAGGCGGACGCCGCCGACCAGGAGAGCGCGGTGAGCCCCGGCACGTCCTGACCGGCCGCCCACCCGCGCCTTCCGCACCTGAACCCTCCTGCCGACCGAACCCGACCCCCGACCGATCCCCGACCGATCCCCGAGCCGCGACCGGAAACCGGAGACCGTTCCCGTGCACGCCAGCATCACCGCCGCCTACCTCGCCCGGTACCGCTCCGCCGCCGCCGAATCCCCGGTGGAGCTGCTCCCGCTGACCGGCGCCCAGCGGCGCTTCCTGATCACCCGCCGACTCGCTCCGCAGAGCCGCACCGACGTCGTCCCGCTGTTCTTCGCCTACCCGCGCGGCACCCTCGACCTGGGCCGACTGGCCCGCGTCGCGGCCGCCGTGGCCGCCCACCACCCGGCGCTGTGCGGCGGATTCGCGACCGTGCGCGGCACACCCGTGCTGCGCACCGGCGGCCCCTCCGCCGAGGCCGCCAGGATCGCCGTCGCCCCCGGCGGCACCGCCCGTGCGGCGCTGCGGGAGGCCCTGTCGAACTGGCCCGCCGACGGACCCGCGCTGCGCCTGCTGGTGGCCGCGGACCCGGACGGGGACGAGGAACTGCTCGCCCTCGCACTGGACCACGCCGCCTGCGACGAGCAGTCGCTCGGCCTGCTCACCGCCGAACTCGGCGCCGCGTACGAGCGGGACGAACCGCCGGCGGACGGGCCCGACCCCCGGGCGCTGGCCGACTACCGGCAGGCCGTCGAACTGCAGCTCGCCGCCGAGGACGCCGCCGGCGGCCCCGCCGCCCAGGCCCACTGGGGGCGCCGGCTGGGCGGCCTGACCGGGGCGGGCGGCGGCGCGGCGACGTCCACCGGCATGCTCACCGAGCGGCTGCCCACCGCCGGGGGCGCCGCCCGCGGCGCCGTCTTCCCGGCCCTGCTGGACGCGGTCGGCTCGGCCCTGCACCGGCTGCACGGGGCGGACGGGGCGGCCCGGCCGGAGACCGGGGGAGGGCCGCTCGCGCTCGGCTATCCGTGGGGCGGACGACCGGCGGGCGCACCTGCCGCGCTCGGCTGCTTCCTCAACACTCTGGTGCACCCGGCGACTTCGGGCCCGGTCGCGGACCTGGACGCCCTCGCGGACGCCTGGTGGGACGACCTCGACCAGGCCGGCACCCCCTTCGACGAGGTGGTCCGCGCGGCCCGCACCGCCGGGGCCCCGTGGTCGGGCGCCCTGGACGGCCTGCTCACCATGGAGGACCTGCACCGCCGGCCACCGCTGGTGCTCGGCGGCACCCCAGGCCGGGAGACCCACCTGGACGGGCGCCCGCTCGCCGCACCGCTGGCCGTCTCCGCCTCGCACGGCGACGACCTGCTGATCCGGCTGGCCTGGGACCGCGACCGCTTCCCCGAGGCCGACGCCCGGGCCGCCTTCGGCGAACTGCTCGCCGTGCTGCGGCACCACCTGCACGCCCGACCGGTCCCGGTCCCGCAGGCCTGAGGCGCCCGGCCGGCCGCGTCGCCCACCCGCCCGCACGAGCCTGACCGCAGGCGCCCGACCGCACGCCCCACCCCGCGGGCCCCGCACTCCCACGACGGATCCGCCACGGAGCCACGACGGACCTGCCACGGAGTCACGACGGATCCGCCACGAACCCACCACGCCCGTCCGCGCGCGTCCGACACGCCGCCGGACGGGACCCGGGCCCAGGGCCGCACCTCACCCCGGTGCGCCCCCGGGCCGCCGGCCGGCACGGGAACACCCCACGTCCGCGTCCGGCCACCGCAGTGCCGACAAGCCCACCACACAAGGGAATCGACCATGTTCGCACTCTCTCCCTCGCAGGAGATCGTCTGGCTGCACGAGCAGATGCTGCCGGGCAGCCGCGCCTACAACTTCACCGCCGTCCTCGACCTGTGGGGCACCCTCGACCGGGACGCGCTGCACACCGGCCTGGCCGCCGTGCTGGCACACCACCCCGGTCTGCGGCTGGAGTTGGTGCCCAGGTCGGAGGGGCTGCCCGGCCAGCGGGTCGCCGAGGTCTGCGAACCGGAGCTGCGCCAGAGCGACTTCGCCGCCGAGCAGGACCCGGAGGCCACCTTCCGCCGGCTGCTCGCCGCCGAGGCCGAGGAGCCGCTGGACACCGAGCGGGCGCCGGTGCTGCGCTGGCACCTGGTCCGGCTCGGCGACGACCACCACCGGCTGATCCACGTCGAGCACCACCTCGTCCACGACGGCCACTCCTTCGCGATCCTGCTGCGCGACCTGTTCACCGTCTACCGCGCCACCGTCCTCGGCGAGCCCTACGAGCTGCCCACCGCCCCCTCCTACGAGGACCACGCCCGCGCCGCCGCCGACCTTCCCCGGGACCGCGGACTCGACTTCTGGACCAAGGAGCTGACCGGCGCGCCGCGCGAGGTCACCCTCCCCGGGCTGGCCCGGCCGGGCGTCGAACGGCGCCACCGCGGCGGCCAGCTGCGCCAGTCGATCGGCGCCGACCTGGCCGAGCGGCTGCGCGAGCGCAGCAAGGCCGACGGCCACACCCCGTTCAGCACCCTGCTCACCCTGTTCGCCGAGCTGCTGCGCCGGCACAGCGGCCACCGCGAGGTGGTGATCGGCACCGCCGTCGGCAACCGCCCGGAGGGCTTCGAGGGCACCGTCGGCATGTTCGTCAACACTGTCCCGCTGCGCCTGCGGCTCGACCCGGCGGCCCTCGGCACCGACGCCGTGGACGAGGTGACCGATGTCCTCCTGCGCGCCCTGCCGTACCAGGACCTGCCGGTCCAGGAGCTGACCCGCCGGCTCGGGCTGCACACCACCGGCGCCGACAACCCGCTGTTCAACGTGATGTTCAGCGCGCACGACGCGGCGCTGCCCGACGTCCAGGCGCCCGGGCTGGAGGTCTCGCTGTACGAGGGCTTCAACACCGGCACCACCCGCTTCGACCTCGACCTGGTGCTGCTGCCCGACGACCGCCGGGTGGTCGGCGAGAAGCACGGCGCCGCCGGGATGACCCTGGTCTGGGACTACGACGCCGACCTGTTCCGCGAGTCCGAGGCGGTGCTGCTGTCGGAGCGGCTGCTGGAGCTGCTGCGCTGCTACCTGGACCGCCCGCAGGCGCCGATCGCCGGGCTGGCCCCCGCGCCCGAGGCCGAACCGGCCGCCCCGGTCACCCCGGCCGCACTCGACCCGGCCGCCGCCCACGACCCGACCTCGCTCGCCCTGCTGGCCGGTACCGAGCGGATCAGCTACGGCGAACTCGACCGAAGGGTCAGCGAGTTGGTCGAGCGACTGCGCGCCGCCGGAGTCACCCCCGGCCAGCCGGTGGCCACCGTGCTGCCGCGCGGCGCCGACAGCGTGGTCGCCCTGCTCGCCTGCCTGCGGTACGGCGCCGTGTACGCGCCGCTGTCCACCGAGGACCCGGCCGCCCGGCTCGGGCTGCTGCTGGAGCGGCTCTGCCCGGCGCTCGTCCTCGCCACCCGGCAGAGCGCGCTGGCACTGCCCGCCGAGGGCGTCACCCCGGCGCTGCTGGACGGCCCCGCCTTCCCGAAGGCCGAGCCCGCCGCCGCGCTGGACGGCGCCGCCTACGTGATCCACACCTCCGGCTCCACCGGAGTGCCCAAGCCCGTCCTGGTCGGCCGCGAGGCCCTCGCCGGGTACGTCGCCGCGATCGCCGACCGCTACCGGCTCACCTCCGCCGACCGGGTGCTGCTGTTCGCCCGGCCGTCCTTCGACGTGGCCCTGGAGGAGGTGCTGCCCGCCCTCACGGCCGGCGCCGCCCTCGTCGTGCCGCAGCGCGAGGTGCCCACCGGGCCCGAGCTGGTGGCCGTGCTGGCCGCCCGCGGCGTCACCGTCGCCAACCTGCCCACCAGCTACCTGCTCGCCGTCCGCGAGGACCTGCGCGAGGCGCTGCGCGACGGCCGCTGGGCGCCCCGCCTGCTGGTGCTCGGCGGCGAGCGGCTGCCCGCCCGGGCGCTGGCCGGCCTGACCGGGGCCACCACCGTGCTGAACGCCTACGGCGTCACCGAGGCCACCGTCACCTCCACCGTGTACGAGGTCACCGAAGCCGACGTCGCCGAGGACGGCGAGATCCCGCTCGGCGCCGAACTCGACGGTGCGCGCATCCACGTCCTGGACGACACGCTGCGCCCGCTCGCCCCCGGCTGCGTCGGCGAACTCGCCGTCGGCGGAACCCTGCTGGCCGAGGGCTACCTGGGACTGCCGGAGCCCACCGCGGCCCGCTTCACGACCGTCCCCGCGCTCGACGACGCCCGCGTCTACCGCACCGGCGACCGCGGCTACCGCGACCTGGACGGGCGGCTGCGCTTCCTCGGCCGCGCCGACAACCAGGTCAAGCTGCGCGGACACCGGATCGAACTGGAGGAGATCGAGGCCGCGGCCTCCGCCGAACTCGGCGGCCGCTCCTGCGCGGTGCTGCTGCACACCGACCCGCAGACCGGCCCCCGCCTGGTCGGCTTCCTGGAGGGCGCCGACCGCCCCGACCAGGCCGCCCTGCACGAGGCGCTCGCCCGCCGGCTGCCCGGCGGACTCGTCCCGGCGAGCTGGACGGCCGTCGCCGCGATGCCGACCCTGCCCGGCGGCAAGCCCGACCGTGCCGCCCTCGCCCGCCTGGCGGACGAGGCCCCGGAGGCGGAGGAGAGCGAGCCGAGCGAGTTCACCGACCCCGGCCAGCAGCTGATCGCCGCCGCCTGGCGCGAGGTGCTCGGCCACGACCGCTTCGCCGCGGACTCGCACTTCTTCGAGGTCGGCGGCCACTCGCTGCTCGCCGCCCAGCTCGCCGCGTACCTGGAGCCGCACCTCGGCAGCCGGCCGCCGCTGCGCACCCTGTTCCGACACGCCGTCCTGGCCGACCAGGCCAAGGCTCTCACCACCGGTGGTGCCAAGTGACTTCGCCCTCCGCCGTCCTGGAAGCCGGCCACCGCGAGCTCGTAGAGGCCTTCGAGAGCTTCGTGCGCCGCGAACTCGTGCCGCTGGCAGCCGAGTTGCCCGAGACCGCCGACCAGGTCCCGGCCGACCTGCGGACCTACGTCCGCAAGCGCTCCGCCGCCCTCGGCTTCTACGCGGGCGACTACCCCGAGGAGCTCGGCGGCGCCGACATGCCGTTCACCGCCGTCGTCCTGCTGCACCACGCCGCCGGACGCAGCGGCTGCGTGCTCGCCCCGTACGCGCTGGCCGGCTCTGACGGGCCCAGCCCGCTGCTGCGGCACGGCACCCCCGAGCAGGTCGAGCGCCACCTGGTCCCGCTGGTGCGCGGCGAGCAGACCCGCTGCCTCGCCCTCACCGAGCCGCACGCCGGCTCCGACGCGTTCCACCTCACCACCACCGCCGTGCGCACCGGCGAGGGCTGGGTGCTGAACGGCCGCAAGACCTTCGTCAGCAACGCCGAGCACGCCGGGATCGCGCTGGTCGTCGCCGCCACCGACCTCGGCGACGGGGCCGGCCCCACGGCCGGTGCCACCGCCTTCGTGCTGCCGATGGACCAGCCCGGGCTGCGGATCGGCCAGCGCTACGAGGGCATGTCCGGCGAGCCGCTGTTCGAGCTGCTGCTGGACGGCGTCACCGCCGGCCCGGAGGCCGTGATCGGCGGGGAGGAGGGCGTCGGCGCGGCCACCGCCCTCGCCATCGACAGCCTCTCGCGCGGCCGCCTGGTGGTCGCCGCGATGTGCAACGGCATCGCCGAGCACGCGCTGCGGATCGGGGTCGAGTACGCCAAGGACCGGCGGGCCTTCGGCCGGGTGATCGGCGAGTACCAGCACATTCAGGAGCACCTGGTCGCCACCCGGGCCGAGGTCGAGGCCTCCAAGCTGCTCACCCTCGCCTGCGCCCGGCTGGTCGACGAGGGCACCGAGTCCCCCGAGAACGCGGCGCTCGCCAAGCTCACCGCCTCCGAGACCGCCGTGCGCGCGGTGGACCGCTCGCTCCAGGTGCACGGGGCCACCGGCTGGGTGCGCGGGCACCCGCTGGAGTTCCTGTACCGCTACGTCCGGATGACCACGATCATCGAGGGGACCTCGGAGGTTCAGAAGGTGATCATCGCCCGTTCCATGGGCCTGAACTGACGAAGTGTCACCTTCGTACGCGACTTCCTGGAGACGATGATGGAACACCTTGACACGAAGGCCCCGAACGCGGACGCCCCGAGCGTCGACGCCGCGAACACCGGGGCTCCGAACACCGGGACGCCGAACGCCGACGCCCCGAGCATCGGTTACGGCCGTCCGCACCAGGACGGCGCGGTGCTCGACCTCTTCACCACCTGGGCGCACCGCACCCCCGACGCCGCCGCCCTGATCGACGGCGAGCAGGTCTACAGCTACGCCGAACTCGACCGCCTCGCCGACACCGTGGCCGAGGCCCTGCGCGGCAAGGTCGGCCCGGGTGACCTGCTCGGCGTCTGCCTCGCCCACTCGGTCTCGCTGGTCGCCGTCACCCTGGCCGCCGCCAAGCTCGGCGCCGTCCACCTGCCGCTCGGCCCGCGCCCCGGCGAGCACCGGCTGCGCGCCGTCGCCGAGCAACTGCGCCCGGCCTGCCTGGTCGGCGAGCCGGACCTGCTGCCGCCCGGCGGCGAGCGGCTGCCGCTGGACCTGCCCACCGCCGGCGTGGTGGCCGCCCTGAACCCGGGCGAGCAGGTGCGCGTCCCGGCCGGCACCCACTACGCGGTGCTCACCTCCGGCTCCACCGGCACGCCGAAGGCCGTCGCCGTCACCGAGCCCGCGCTCGGCGCACTGCTGCAGTGGTACCGCGGACTGACCGGCCTCGGCCCCGGGGAGCGGCACAGCCTGCTGATCGGCGTCTCCTTCGACCCGCACATGCAGGAGCTGTGGGCCGGCCTCACCTCCGGCGCGGCCCTGGTGGTCGCCCCCGAGGCGGTCCGCTGGGACACCGGTGCGCTCACCGACTGGTGGCGCGAGGCCGGCGTCACCGTGTCCATTCTGCCCACCCCGCTGGCCGAGCCCCTCCTGGGCCGGCCCTGGCCCGCCGAGTCGCCGCTGCGCCACCTGGTGATCGGCGGCGACCGGCTGCGCCGCGCCCCCGGGCCCGACGTCACCGCGACCGTCCACAACGCGTACGGCCCCGCCGAGGCCACCGTCACCACCACCGTGCACACCATGGCCCCCGGCGGCGACCACGGTGCCGGCGCCCCGCCGATCGGCCTGCCGATCGACGGCGCCGTCCTCCTGGTCACCGACGAGGACGGCCGCCCGGTGCCGCGCGGCACGGCCGGTGAGCTGCGGATCGGCGGCCGCGGCCTGGCCGCCGGGTACCTCGACCCCGAGCTGACCGCCCGCCGCTTCGTCGGCGCGCCCGCCGGCGTGGTCGGCACCGACCGGGTCTACCGCACCGGCGACCGGGTGGTCATGCGCCCGGACGGCGTGCTGGAGTTCCACGGCCGCCTCGACGACCAGGTCAAGGTCAGCGGCGTGCGGATCGAACCCGCCGAGGTCGAGGCCGCCTTCGAACGCGACCCGAAGGTGCGCCGGGCGGTGGTCGCCGCCGAGCAGGCGCCGACCGGCGTCCGGCTGCTCGCCTTCGTCCAGGCCGAGGACGGCGCCGACCCCGCGGCGCTGCTCGACGCCGTCCGCCCGTGGCTGCCCGAGCAGGCCGTGCCCTCCGCCGTCCGGCTGGTGGAGCGCTTCCCGCTGGACGCCAACGGCAAGGTGGACCGCCCGGCCCTGCTGGCCGACGCGCCGGCCCCGGACGAGGAGTCCCCGGCGGACGAGGCCGGCACGTCGGTCGAGCGCGCCGTGCTGAAGCTCTGCCGCGGGCTGATCGGCCGTGCCGACCTCGGGCCCGAGGACAACTTTCTCGCGTCGGGCGGCAATTCGCTCGCCGCGGCAAGACTGCTGGAGGCCCTGGAGAGCGAGTACGGCGTACGGCTGCGCGCCCCCCTGGTGCTGCGCCAGCCCGACCTGCGGGCCGTCGCCCGGCTGGTCGAGGAGCGGGTGGCCGATCTGGCCGCGACCGCCTGACCCCGCCCGAACCTCCTCAGCGGGGCGCCCCGGCCCACTCGGCCCGGGC